>JAGRNJ010000055.1 GCA_020440825.1 Leptospiraceae bacterium
GCCCCTCAACTATGGAAACAGGCTGAGGCGCGAAACTTAGAAATTATCGATGCTACCTGCCCTCTGGTGACCAAAGTTCATATTGAAGCAAAACGCTATGCCCGCGAAAATTATAATATGGTTTTAATCGGCCATAAAAATCATGTCGAAGCAATAGGAACATATGGCGAAGCTCCGGACAAAATCACCATAATTGAAACAGAAGAAGAGGTAGAAGACCTCTCGTATCCTGAAAATTCAAAGCTTGCATTTATTACCCAGACCACTCTCTCAATACGCGATACCCAGGGAATTATTGCCCGTTTGAAACAGAAATTTCCACAAATCGAGGGACCAAAGTCTAGTGATATCTGCTATGCGACAACCAACCGGCAGGAAGCCGTAGCGAGTCTTGCTGCTAAAGTAGATCTCATTCTGGTGATTGGTTCACAGAATTCATCAAATTCAACCCGCTTAAAAGAGCTCGCTGAAAAAATGGGAACGCGCGCTTTCTTAATTGATAATGCAGAAGTGATTGATCCAGAGTGGATTTCATCAGACGTTAACAATATAGGCATTACTGCAGGGGCCTCTGCTCCTGAGATTCTTGTTGAGCAGGTAATAGAGCGTTTGAAAACTGATTTCGGGTTCAAATCAACCGAAGAACTGCGGGTAAAAGACGAAGACGTTGTTTTTCAGTTGCCAAAAGTGCTGCGAGATATATCTTAAACGTTGCACAAAAAAAAGATTGATTCTCTGAACAAACTAAGTCAATCTGCACTATGCACTGCTCGGGCAGTAAGTTAAAAAACTCTCAAATCAAGATATCAAAAGCAGTTCTGTTATTTTTATCTGCTTTTATTTTGATTTCTCAAATTTCGGCTTCTACAGACGATGAAATGAGAAGAGAAGCTTTAGACCGTTACTATAGAAAAGATTTTTTGACTGCTGAAAGACTTCTGTCAAGATATTCTTCTGCCAAACCCGCAGATTCAGAAATCGGTGTTGCTTATGCAGAAACACTTGCAGTACTCATTCGTGCGGATTCTTTAAAAATGCGGGCAGTTGCAGCAGTACGATTGAACAGATTCAACGAAGCAGAGGTATCATTGCAATTGGCCGAAAGGCTTTCACCCAATGATCAGAAGTTAGTCGAGCTTTGGGATTATCTTGAAGAGGCTCGCGAAAGCAATAAACCCTTTGAACACCTCAGCAAAGAAGAAAAAAAACAATTTGATGATTATTTGTCATCGGCTAAAAAAGCCTGGCAAAGTGGAAATACTCAACTTGCTCTCGACTATTATTCACGCTGTCTCTCTATCGCGCCTAAATCTCCTGAAGCAGTTGAAGGCTATGCTGAGGCCCGAAAAGTACGCGGAAAATTCATAACAGCCCGAAATATTGAAACTTTATTGAAAGAGGCTGAATTATTAAGAAATGCAAACCGGTTACCGCAGGCCATTTCTCGCTATGAGGAAGTTTTACGCCAAGATCCTGGCAATGAAACTGCCCAGCAGCAAGTAAAAGAGTTAAACTCTAATTTGCAGAAACAACAGGAATCTTCGGCCAGATTAGAACTTGCAGGAGACTATAAACGCAACGGGGAATTGGCCCTGCTGCAGAAAAATTTTGATGAAGCTCTTGCGCAATTCAATTTGGGTAAGGCGGTTAATCCCTCTTTTACTGACTGGACGAGTATGATTAACAAAGTCAATGCTTTACGTGAAGCAGGCGTACAGGAGAAGTTTGAAGAAAATCTGGCAATCCTTGAATCAAAATTCCAGAAAGGTATTGTTGCTATGGCCAGAGAAGAGTACCAGTCGGCTATCGCCGACTTTGAGGCTGTAATTCAGATTGCAGAAAAGTATGAACAGAGTGATACCAGAAAACAGGCCAGTGAACTTGTAAAAGTAGCCAGAGAAAATCTGCAATTGAAAGAAGAAGAAACTGTAAATCCTGAAAGTCCGTATTTTCAACTGGTAGGCACATTGCATGCATTAGGTCAAGAGGCTTTACAGAGAAAAAATTATGCTGAAGCGAAAAAGCATTATACTTCTATTCTTGAATTATTTCCCCGAAATAAACTTGCAAATGCATACCTGATTTCTGCAAACATAAGCCAGAAACCGGAATCACGGGCAGAGGTGCTCGAAAAACTGTATCAGCAGGCAGAGCAGGAAAAAAATAAAAACCCTATTGAGGCAAAACGCCTGCTCGATCTGATTGCCAGTATTTCTCCCACGGACAGTAGAATACAGAAAATTCGGGAAGACATACAAAAACAGTCTCCGGTGCGTAGAGATCCTCAGGTTTCAGATGAAAAATTAAATCTACAGTATGAAAATGCCATCAGTATTGCGCAACAGAATCCTGCTGGCGCAATTCAGATATGTAAATCAATTCTAAATTCTAATCCCGGTTTTGCGAAAGCACGGTCACTACAAGCCAGAATTGAATCTCGGCTGAACGAAAGTAAATGGCGACAACCTGCGAAAGAACTGAACCCGCAGGCAGAGAGATTCTATGCCGATGGGGTTATTGCTTATAACTCAGGACGAATTCGAGATGCAAGAAATCTTTTTCAAAGGGCAGTGCAATTGCAGCCAGATTTTGTGCGGGCAAAGAATGCACTTCAAAAATGCAGTGCTTATCTGAATTCCTGATATGAAATACATTATTTATCGGCACCATGAGAATGATGATATTTCTTTGAGCAATGAATTATTTGAAAAAACTGTCGTCTTCAAAATCGATTTTTCGGGGAAGTGGCTGTTGGGATTGCAATTCCCTCGTGCAAGTCAAAGCGAAACATTTTTTAGACGTCGTCTGCGACTCACTGCAAAAGAAATGCAAAAAATTTTGATCGGTCTCGAACCGGGTCAAAGCAGAAGTATTCGTGCCGGTGAAGCCAGATTTCTTCTTTCTGAATTTATTGCTATACAAAAAAATATTGAAAAATATGCAGTAATTATTTTACGAAATTCCGAAGTGCTGCTGTATTTGCGCAACGACGAATTGAATCGGTTTGAAACTCTTCCTGTTCAAAAATTAAAGGCGACAATTGAAAATCAGTTTGTAAACCCTGTTTCACGATCTGTGAATATGCAGCAGGTAGAACAGCAGGGTAAGCTTCTTTTGCGCAGATTTCCACAGCTAAAAAAAGTTCTCAAGATAACTTTACCGCTTAAAAAAATCATTGTGACCGGGGCGGGTTTTCGAGTGCTCAACACTTTCAGCAGTATCTTTTCGGTACACAAACAGCTTTTGCATCTGAACAGCAATACCGATAGTTTTCAGAATATCAGTGGCGCCTCTCTTCGGCAGCGCTCACGCAAGATAAAAAAAATTTTGATAATTACCAACTTGAATGGTGATCCTCTTCCCAGGCTGTCAAAAGACGTTGAATATTTTGCAAGAGGAGAACCGGGATTCATCTGGAAGCATGTTTTTGGGCGTTTGACCCGTTCCCGGCTTGTATCGGAGATTTTAGGTAAATCTTATGATCTGGTAATTTATCGAGGACATTCTGAAGTTGTCGACGGAGAAATTTCTTACCCATGTCTCGATGGTATTTTTTCAATGCCTCCATTAATAGTTCCCTATATGATACACCTAAGCTGCATGTATCTCCCGGAATCTCAAGAAATTCTGCACTTCCCGTTTGAGCAGGGAGTCTTGCCAAGGTCATTTATCGAAGACCAGGAAGATTCGGGTTTTGTTTCCCGTTTTATTGAATTATACCGCCAGAATGGAACCTTTTCAAAATCTGCGCAAAAAGCTTTTCAGGGTACAAACTTTCAACTATGGCATGGATGACTATTTCAGATCTGGTACTGAAATTTTTTAAAAATATCAATTAATTCTGCCGGGGCCTGAACCAGTTCAATCAGTACTCCCTCTCCCGATAAGGGAAACTCATCATTCGCTTTCGGATGAATGAATACTACATCAAAACCAGCTGCACCTTTACGAATTCCACCGGGAGTAAATCGCATTCCATTTTCTGTAAGCCAGTTAACAGCAGCCGGTAGATCGTCTACCCAGAAGCCAATATGATTCAGAGGAGGGTCATTGACCTTCGGTTTTGCATTCTCATCAATGGGAACCATGAGGTCGATTTCAACCTCGAACGGTCGTTTTCCCAGGCGGCAGATATCTTCATCTACATTTTCCCGCTCGCTTCTGAATTCACCTTTTACTTCAAGGCCCAGCAGATCGACCCAGAGTTTTCTGAGTCTGTCGCGGTCACTGCCCCCGAGGGCAATTTGTTGAACGCCGAGCAGCTTAAATGGTCTTTGCATTGGCTTTCATGCCAAGCTCTGATATATGGTCAATTCAAATTGACGAGCCAATATTCAGTATAAAGCACGATACAGTTTTGAGCGGTATTCCATCGCCAGCTCATGATCATTGCCCAGCACTTTGAACAAAGCAATACAGATTTCCCGGTTCTTATCTTTGTCAGTTCCTTCTGTTATTCGGGCGAGCAGAACATCAAAACCTGACCTTAAAGCAGCAGTATCATCACTGACTGTAGATTTCAACATCGATCTCACATTTTCTTCCTCATGGTACATTTTGAGAAGAGGTTCAATGCCTTCCCGATGGTCTGAATACGCTGAGGCCCCCAGTGGAATCGTCTGTACCAGAGATAAGGCCTTGTCTGGTTCTTCAATTTTTATGAGTTGTAGAACTGTTTTGATTACCAGCTCATCTTTTTTTTTGCCCCTTCGTTCATACTTCATGAGAAGATCTGCAGCTTGCAAGACATCTGTCGGTAAAATTCGGGATATCCCGTCGAGCTGTTCATCAGTTAACCAGTTTTCAAGAAACACAAGAATCTGATCTTTGGGCAGAGCTCCTGTGAATTGGTCTACCTGTTCACCATCAACGAACAATTTAACATCGGGAATGCTGCGCACTGCAAATCTGGCAGCGAGTTCGGTTTCAGTCTCTGTATTGACTTTGACAACTCTGAGTTTCCCGTTAAATTCTTTTTCAATTTCTTCGAGAGTCGGGGTTAAGGCACGACAAGGACCACACCAGCTTGCCCAGAAATCAACCAGTACAGGAATCTCCCGAGATTTTTCAAGTACCTGCTCATTAAAATCTTTTTCAGTAATATCCACAGTTGAAAATCAGTTATTTTGACATATCGTCAACCGTAACAAAAGACTATCTGCCCATGATTTCTCTTGGTTTTGCACCGATCTGCGGACCTATCATTCCACGTGCTTCAAAAGCTTCAATCAGCCGGGCGGCGCGATTGTAGCCTATGCGCAGCCGACGCTGTAGATAACTTGCTGAAGCTTTTCCGCTTTCAACAATGATCTGCCATGCTTCTTCAAAGAGATCTTCATCTTCAGCATCGAGTTGACCACTTTGGGATTTGGGATCTTCCAGGATTATGTAAGATGGTTTGCCGATTTTCTTAGCCAGATTAACGATAGATTCTACTTCTTCATCTAAAACCAAAGGAGCCTGCACACGAATCAATTGCCCCTTATTTGGGTGTTTGAACAGAAGATCTCCCTGGCCAAGCAATTGCTCCGCCCCGTTCGAATCAAGAATCGTACGGCTGTCGGTTTTTTGTGCAACCTGTAAGGCGATACGGGCAGGACAATTGGCTTTAATGAGAGCTGTGATCACATCGACAGAAGGACGTTGAGTCGCAAGAATCAGATGAATACCAACCGCTCTTGCTTTCTGAGCCAGACGAATAATTGAGGCCTCTACCTCTTTACCCGCAACCATCATCAGGTCACCCAATTCATCAATCAGAATTACGATATAGGGCATTGGTGCTTCCTGGGTTTTTCCTTTGCTGCGTCGATTTTCCAGTTTTTGATTGAACGAACGAATATCACGTACCCGGGCTTCGGCAAGATCTTCGTAGCGTCGTTCCATCTCTTCAACGGCCCAATTCAAAGCGAGTATTGCTTTTTGATGGTCAGTGATTACCGGATGCAAGAGATGAGGAATATCATTGTAATGGGAAAGTTCGACAAGTTTAGGGTCGACCAGAATAAAGCGAACCTGGTCGGGTGTTCGGGTCAATATAAGACTGGTAATGAAAGAATTCACCGCAACCGATTTTCCGGAACCTGTAGCCCCAGCGATCAGAAGGTGAGGCATTCGGCATAAATCTTCAATAATGAGATTGCCGGCAATATCTTTCCCGAAAGGAAGGGGAAGTTCTGCATGGTGCTCCAGAAAATCTTCATTTTGCACGATGTCGCCGAGTAAAACTTTTGCCCGAATCTTATTCGGGATTTCAATACCCACCGTTGAGCGACCGGGAATGGGGGCTTCAATTCTTACCCGCAAAGCCTCGAGTGCCATAGCGAGCTCGTCTGTCAGATTCAGAATTCTGTTTACTTTAATGCCAGGCGCCATTTTTAGTTCATAACGTGTAATAATAGGACCACGCTGAATACCAATGACACGTCCTTCTATGCCAAACTGGTCGAGGGTCTCTTCAAGGCGGGAAATGATTTCCTGGGTTTCTTTCTGATCAACATGGTTGACCGGACCTTTCTGCTGTCTTAACAGTTGAAAAGGTATCTGGTACTGGCGGGTCATTGGAACGTGCGGAGTCACCGAGGCCCGGTTAAAAGAAACGTCAGGGTCTGATTCTTGAGCCAGCGGGATTTCTTTTTGTGGCTGCTCAACTTCCGGCGCTGTCGGTAATTTTTCGTCAAAAGCGATTACTTTTGATTTCTCATTTGCCATTTGAATCAGGTTTTCTTCTGACTCAACGGTTTTTTCCAATTCTGAGAACGGGACATCTTCCTGTTCTGTTTCGTCCTCTTCTAAATCAATACGCCAGCTGGGAGTCTCTGCCTGCAGTGGCTGCAGCAGTTCTTCAATGCCATCATCGTCCAATGAAAAAGTGTAACCGGGCTGGGTTGGGTTTGTTGTCATCTGTAAATCGGCATGGCTGGTTGATACAGATGTTTCCTGGTTTTGAGTGTTTCGATCTTCCTGTTCAACAACTGCAGGCTCAAAAGATTCTACTTTAAATGACGAAGCTTGTTCCTGTTCATTCAATGCAGAAGATTCAAGATCTGCTGAAATAGGAGCATCCGATCGGCTTGTTATGTTTTCGTCAACAAAGCTTGAGACTTGCTGGCCAAAAGATGCAGAATTTTCAGAGAACGTGTAAAGTAAAGTCTGGATAGACTGTGCTTCTGGTATGGAATAAATCAGATTTTCAGAAGATATCACGGAGTCATTTTTGCCGTTAAGATCTCTTTGTGCCGGGGCAGGGGCATCATTGTGCTCAACCGATTTATCGAGCTGCAAATTCTTAGAACCTGATTCTCCCGCGAGGGGATTGCTGATTAGAAAATCAGCGCTCTGTTCGAGAGTAGAGAGTCGATACTCTTCTTCGGAAAACAGTATTCGGGAACGTTTCTGCAATTCTGCTGCAGAAATTTCTGAAGCATTCGGTTGAACAATGTTCCTTTCTTCTTGATGTTCCTGCGCAGTGATAACAGGAATACGAGTGCGCATATCCCTGAGTTCCGGAGCTGACTCTGTGCCTAAGGTAGCTAAACGGTTACTCAATTGGGATTGAAATTGTGAGTCAGGATTATCAGAACCGGCAATACGGACAGAATTATCTACTGATAATTTCTGCCACCATGGCAAATCAGATTCTTCTGAGACAGTCTTTTTCTCAAACCAGCGCATAATTCTCCTGAAAATTCAATGTTTGCATAAAAATTAGCTCCTTGATAAACAATCTGATCTTCATCGGGAGGTATCAAACATTTACCTTTTATGATCGGTAGAATATGGCCACCTTTCAAGAAAAATAACCTCGAGATCTCAAAAATCAGCTTGACAAGAAGAAAACTTGAATTTTAGACTATTGATTGTATGCGCCGGCAATGGGAAAAGGTTTTCGAAGAGGTACGGGATTACACAGAAAAACACGGCCATTTTCCGGGCATTAAAGAAAACCGCCGTCTGTACACCTGGTGTTCACTTCAACGGCTCAAAAAAAAGAAAAACGAGCTAAGTGCAGAAAAAATCAGACATCTGGAGTCCATATCTTTTGTCTGGGATCTGCAAAACGATACCTGGCAAAAAAATCTGGATATGCTCAGAGAATATCGTAAAAAGAACCCGCGAAGATGGCCATCTCAACGAAGTCAAAATCAGGTAGAACATCATCTTGCTGTGTGGTTTTTGGGTGTGCGTAAAGATTTTCGACGGGGTAAACTCAGTAAAACAAGAAAGAAACTCCTCGAATCAATTGATTTCCCATTTGAACCACGGGAAAGCCGGTGGGAGAAAACATTCGAACAGTTGAAAACATGGATACGAAAAACAGGAAAACTACCAGAAAGGGGAGACCCTCAGGAATTGGGAAAAAAGTTGCATGCCTGGTATAAGTATCAACTTACGAAAATGGAGAATGACGTGCTGAGCGAACGACAAAAAGAAGCACTGACCTCTCTATTAAACAGTATGGATATAAGCCCTGATGTCAATCGATCTGAACATTCTCAATGAATTACAGCTTGTGGTAAATACCCACATTCACAGATTTGAAAACTTTTATGAACGATATTTTAACCGGCCGGATACCCGGGAGCTGGTACAATATTTTTTCAATCGAATTTATACGCTTGAGGGAAAGGCAGAGCGGGATAAGACCGCAAAAAAAGTTTATGATCGATTTCGCGCAGTTCTATCAGAAAAAGCAAAAGAAAGAATTGAAAACCTGATGAATTTGAATGATCTCACAGACTCTCTCGATTTGCAGATGGCAGTTGCTTTACAGAAAAATCCCCAACTCCAAAACCATACTACAGAAGGCGGAGTCATTTCGCCCGATGTGTTTCGTGAGCTTTATCGAATTGCCAATTCTCAAAAAGACCGGGAAGAACAGTTACAGCTGATTCTGCACAATCTGGAGTCTTTTTTTGAACTCAGCAAACATCCGTTGGCAGAAATGATGATGAAACCAGCATCTATGGCAGCTGCAATGGTTGGGGCAAAATCTATTTTTGCGATTTTTGAAGAAGGTTACCGTGCAACACGACCAGTTCAGAAAGAAATCTTCACTGAATTTATGCAGGTTGTAAGACAAAAAGAAAATCAGTTTCTGCAATCTATTTACAATTAAAAAAAACAAAAACTCAATTGAAAATTAAAGCCGGGTAGATTTCCTGAATTGGCTTTTTCAGTGTTGTATCAAATTGAGTTTTACTCTTGCAGCAGGTTGTACATAATCGATAAAAAAATCTATAATGCCCAGGACAATAACGGTAAAGGATGCCCCCAATATCCAGCCGGCAAATACATCCAGAGGAAAGTGATAGTTTGCCAGTACCCGGCATATTCCCGTGAGAATAGCGATTGACCAGGCGAGACTATGATACCTTCTTAATTTAAGGGAAACAAGCGCAGCCAATGCGGCGGTATTGAAGCTGTGAGCAGAAGGAAAAGAAAACCCGCGCGGATCTGCATAGATTCCCATTTGCATACCGGGACGCGGGCGGGCAAAAAATTCCTTGAGAAACGAAACACTTATTTCAGACAGCAATAAGAATATAACTACAAACCCGGCGGCAAATAAGGTTTTGCGAATGTCATATCGAAAACCCATCAGCAAGGCAATACAGCCAACCAGAAAAAGAAGATTTGTCTGCCCTGCTGCTTCGGCAAAATCAACCAGCCAGGCAGGGTTGGCATTCAGTATGACCCATTCAAAAGCATTTCGGTCTATTCTTAGAAGCCATTCGATTAAGGCATGCATGAGTGCCAGAGACAGATTTGCACAGTACCAGTCAAAAGAATATCCGAACTGTCCCGGAAATTGACCTTTACCTTATGCAGTTTGTAAAGATCGAGCCGTCAAATTCCGGTGAAGTACATCAGCTTGATATAATGATCTTTATTGACAGTGCCTGGAGTGAAAAGTCGTGGCAAGATGAACTCGAAAATGCTGTCGTTGTACTCTTGCAAGATGAGCAGAACCAGAATATCGGGTTTTTAGCGGTCAGTCAATCGGGAAGTGATCTCGAAATTCGCAAAATCGGTATTCTAACCGAGTGGCGCCGAAAGGGTCTGGGGAGCAATTTATTGCATCATTGCCTTGAAATAGGCAAACAGATGATGTGTGAGAGGGTCTTGCTGGATGTGGCTGTTAAGAACAAAGCGGCGATTGATTTCTACCTGAAAAATGGCTTTATTGAACTGGGACACCGGCGCCGTTACTATCGTAACGGCGATGATGCACTTTTATTGGTTTTTACATATCATCCGCAGCACTCGCTCCGCCACCTTCAAAGTAACCTTTGAGGCTGGCTGCGCGTACAGATGCTTTGCCCAGTGCTTCTGCCATTTTAGTTGCAGTGTTGGGACCAACAATACCATCTGCCGCTACACCGGCAGATTTTTGAAATGCTTTGATTGCATTTTCTGTATTGGGACCCATTGCGCCGTCAACACTTCCCGGATTTTTGCCCAGAATAGATAATGCTTCCTGTATGCTTTTTACATCATATGCCATGGTTTATACCTCAGTTAATTCCCCAGGCTTTTGCCCAGGCTTCTGCTGCACCTGCAAAAGCTGCAGGGTCTTTACCGCCAAGTTCAACGGACAGTTTTTTATATTCGTCTGCCAGAGCCTTGTATTGTGCAATTTCTTCGGCAGTGGCTCCCTGGCCTGCGGCTTTCGCATCTTTCGCTGCCTGTCGAAGTGCCGCAACATTATAGTCAGACAGAATCTTTTGCAGGGCAGCTGCGGCATCTGCCGGGGTTGCTGCAGATTTAATAGCAGATAATCCCATTCCCATAACCTGGGTCATTTGCTGTGCCGGGGTGCCAGTCAACTGCACTGCTGGGGTTGACGTAGTTTGGTCGGCTTGTTTTTTCTTGCAATTGACTGCCAGCATACCTGCTGCCATCAATACAATCATTGTTATTTTAATTTTTCTCATGTATCCTCCCGATATTGAAATACTAGAATTTTTGGTTTTGATCTTTTTGAGCTCCGCATTTCGGAGCACGTTAGAACACTGACACTAGAAAATGCCAGACTATACGGTCAAGCGAATAGATTTATCTCAGGCTTTCGCCATATGCAGCATTAAAATATCAATATCAGAAGGGTCAACGCCGGCAATACGGGCAGCCTGGCCCAGATTGGCAGGCCTAATATGATCAAGTTTCTGGCGGGCCTCGTATTTGAGACCTTCGATTGAAAAATAATCAATTTCTTCAGGCAGCGCAACCAGTAAAGACTCAACTCTTCGTTTTGTGCGGGTTTCTTCTCTTTTCAGGAAGCCTTCATAGCGCAGCTCCATGACCAGTCTGAATTTTTCTTCATCAGACAAGACCAGGGGTTCACTATCTTCAGATGTCTGCAGGTGGTTTAGTTCATTAAATAAAACTTCTGCCAGCTGCATAGTGACCTGGGGACGCCGAAGTACCGACGCAAAAGAGGTACCTTTTTCTATCTGCATACCTGCCTGTTTAAAATGGCTGCTTGCTTCGCCAGATACTCGGGCATTTTCAATCTGGTCTCGAGTAAATTCGGCCCGGGCTTTACGCTTTAACATTTCTGAATATAAATTTTCGTCAAGGCCAAGCTCATGCGCATATTGCATTAATCGTACATCCGAATTGTCCTGACGCAGGTACAGGCGATACTCTGCACGGGAAGTAAACATGCGATAGGGTTCATCGACTCCCTTTGTTACCAGATCATCTACCAAGACCCCGATATAGGCTTCGTTGCGGTTTAAAATAAATGGCTCTCGATTCTGTGCCCGGTGTACAACATTATAGGCAGCAACCAGTCCCTGGGCTGCAGCCTCTTCATAGCCAGTTGTTCCGTTGATCTGTCCCGCGAAATACAAACCAGAGATCTTTTTAGTTTCAAGAGTCGGCTTTAGCTCGGTCGGGGGTACATAATCATATTCGACCGCATAGCCAGGCCGCATCATGACTGCAGTTTCGAGACCACGAATCGACCGAACAACCTCCCATTGAACATCTTCAGGCAGGCTGGTTGAAATCCCGTTGACATAAATTTCCCGGGTGTGCAGTCCTTCAGGTTCGAGAAACAGTTGATGCCGTTCTTTCTCTGCAAAACGGACGACCTTATCTTCGATCGATGGGCAGTACCGGGGGCCCGTCGAGTGAATTTTGCCCCCATACAAAGGAGAGCGCATCAGATTCTGGCGAATGATCTCATGGGTTCGCTCATTGGTATGGGTAATGAAACAGTCGATCTGGGGCTGGGGCAGGTTTTTCTGCCCATATTCAAACGCAAAACTGAATGGTTGAGGCATTGCATCGGGTTTTTGCACTTCCATCACCGAAAAATCAATACTGAGGGCATTGAGGCGGGGCGGAGTACCAGTTTTCAAACGGCCAACGGGAAAACCATATTCCCGTAACCAGGGCGAAAGCTCTTCTGCACTCTTATCCCCGAAACGACCGGCAGAAGTTGCAAAATCACCGACATGTATGAGTCCCTTGAGAAATGTACCGGTAGTGATGATGACAGAGTCAGACAGATATTCAAAATTTCTCTGTGTAATTACTCCGCGTATTCGACCATCTTCTACCGCAAGACCGGCAACCCCATCTTGAAGAATGTGCAGATTTGGCAAAGATTCAAGCTGAAATTTGACCTCATTCTGGTAAAGTTTTTTATCGGCCTGTGCCCGCGGGCCCCATACCGCAGGGCCTTTGGAACGGTTGAGCATTTTGTAGTGAATGCCGGTGGCATCGATCACTCTACCCATGAGCCCGCCCAGGGCATCAATCTCCCGAACCATATGACCTTTGGCCACCCCCCCAATAGAGGGATTACAGCTCATCTGGCCAATTGTATCGAGAGATAATGTCAGCAGCATGGTATTCAAACCGGCTTTTGCTGAGATATATGCGGCCTCAGCGCCTGCGTGTCCGCCGCCGACGACAATGCAGTCAAAGCGGGTGGTAAACTTATAGCGGTTTGTCTTTGAATTCAGCTGGGTAGGGTTTTGCATAGTCAGGTGTCACTTGAATGGTATAATTTCTTCTTTAATATATACTCGAAAACATTTTCTGGCAACATTGTACTGGAATTCTGTTCAATAGACATCTTTCTGAATTCCGATGAGGCAACCTTCCAGACAGGATTTGCAACCTGCATATGGTGCTTCTCAAAAAGCTGCACAGGATCCTCTGAAATTCTACGGAAAACAACCACCCGATAATTGGCACTGAGGCGTCTGCCCTCGTACCATGAATACAGATCTTTATACTGGTCATCACCAACGACCAGGCTTATTTCCTGGTCGGTTATTTTTTGCAAAGCCTGCAGAGTAAACCACGTGTAGTGAGGTGGCTTCAGTTTACGCTCGATAGTGGTGATGCACAGAGAATTGTCTGCCAGTTCTGGGTGAAATGCCAAACGCAGCATATGAATGCGGTGATGCAAAGGTGCCTGCTTATGAAGTTTGTGGGGCGGTGACGGGGTAGCCGATATTGCGATAGAACTCGCCAGGCGTTCTTTCAACAGATACTTCACAAGTTGCACGTGACCCTTATGCACAGGATCAAAACTGCCGGGAAAAAAATGCAGCACGTTAAGTACGAATCTGGCCGGTGCCTTGAACGATATACTGCATCGTCGTCAGATCATTGAGACCCATTGGTCCGCGAACATGCAGTTTACCGGTTGCAATGCCCACCTCTGCACCGAGACCAAACTGCCCCCCGTCATGGAAGCGGGTACTACAGTTAACCAGCAGGGCCGCTGAGTCGAGGGAGTTGCAAAAGCTTTCAATGTGAGAATAATTGTCAGAAAGAATGGCTTCAGTATGCCCGGATGAGTATTTCTGTATATGCCGTATTGCATCATCCGTAGATTCAACAAACTTGACAGATAGGTCAAGAGAGAGATATTCCTGCCCATAGCCTTCTTCAAGCAGAGGCTCAATACCGATTTTGGAATATTCTGCTTTAACGTTATCGATCGTCATAGTATCCCCGTGCAAGGTTACCCCGGCGTCGGTAAGTGCTTTGAGCAGGGGTTCTGTGTGCGGCCAGTTTTTATGTATAAGCAGTGACTCAAGTGCATTGCACACCGATGGTCGCTGGGTTTTTGAGTTCATGACGATATCTAAAGATTTCTGAAAATCAAAGTGTTCATCAATAAAAATATGACAAACCCCTTTATCATGTTTGATCACCGGAATCGTAGCATGCTCACTGACGGTGCGTATGAGCGCTTCGCCCCCTCGAGGAACGATGATATCAATAAAATTACTCATTTTCACAAGCGGCTCGATCAGTTTACGATCTGTTTTCTCGATGAGTGCGACTGCATCAGATGGCAGCTTGAATCTGGTTAGTGCTTTCTGGAACAAGCCGGTCAAAAATTTATTGCTCTGCAAAGCCTCTTTGCCCCCGCGCAGAATTACTGCATTAGAAGATTTCAGTCCTAAAGCACCAACGTCAATAGTTACATTCGGGCGGCTTTCATAGATTACAGCAAGTACTCCGATCGGTACTCTGGTTTTCTGCAGCTTCAAACCATTAGGCAAAGTATATCCGTCGATGATCCCGCCCACCGGGTCTTTTAATGCTGCAATTTCGAGCACCGATTGAATCATGCCATCAATTGTCTTATCAGTTATGGTCAATCGCTCAAGCAGTGCTGGGCTCAAGCCTTCATTTTCAGAGTTTTCTACATCTTCAGAATTGATATTGCGTATTTCTGCCCGGTTCTCATCGAGCAATTCTGCCAGGTAGAGAAGTACAGAATTTTTCTGACTTGTTGTTACAGTTTTCAAACTCGCAGCGGACGATTTGGCAGCGCGGGCCATTTTCTCCAGTAAATGAATATCTTCAGTGCTTGACATAATTGCTCCGGCTTTCGAATTTCCTTTGCCGTTGTGTGCGCTGCAAATAGGCAGTCAAAATAAAAAATTGACATAACAGATTCGCCCGCTATGCCGATCCGGGGGAAAAAATGAAATTATTTATAGGACCAAAAAAAAATCGAGTACTACCATGGATCGCAAAAACATTCTCCGGCTTCTTATTGAAGGCGATGCAGAATATTCATGAAGTAAAAATTACCGAGGCAGACAAAGAAATGTTGCGCTCCCTGAAAAACAAAAGAACCATCTTTTTTACCAATCATCCCACAACTGCCGAGCCACCGATCACTTTTTTAATCGGTAATATTATCGGGCAAAATTTTCTATATATGGCAAGCCGACAGGTTTTTACCTGGCAGTTCGGGGCGATAGGCTGGTTTATTCGACGGATGGGTGCGTATTCGATTATTGCCGGCACAACTGACCGGGAAGCGCTTAAAATGTCCCGTTCAATACTTGCTGCTCCTGAAGGCAAGCTGGCTATTTATCCAGAGGGAGAACCAACCAGTGGCGAAAATGATAATCTGATGCCATTTCAGGCAGGCGTTGCACAAATCGGTTTCTGGGGTCTTGAAGATGCCCGTAAAAATGAACCTGATGCAGACATTACAGTTGTTCAGGCGTTCATGAAATACACCTTACGGCCCGAAAAAGAGCAAATACTGAAAGATCTTGATAAATCACTGTCAAAAATTGAAAAAAAATTGAAGCTGGTTCCCGAGCACAAACATCTGCTGCACAGATTTCTTACCGTTGGGCGGGTCTTGCTTGAGCGCGCCGAAAAAGAATATAATGTCACAGGCAATGAAGGCAAAGATTTCGATTATCGGGTGGGGCGGGTTCGCCATGCAATGCTTGACCAGATTGCAGACCGTCTTAACGCCCCCAATTATGATTATCATGATGATGCGATCATGAAATGGCGCCGTATTTTTGCATATATTGAAATGCTGCAACTGAATCTGCCAGAATTGAATCTGCCAAAAGTACCACGGGAAGTCGTAAAATGGGCTCACAAAGAAAGTATTAAGGTATTTGACTTTATTGTCATAAAACGTGACTATATTCTCGAATACCCGAGCGGTGAGCGCTTATATGAATGGCTAGACCGTTATGAAAGCTATCTTTTCAATAAAACACCAAGGGCTTTGGGCGGAGTACCTTCTCACCTGCCGAGAACTGCGCATGTTTTTTTTGCCAAGCCATTTCAATTGAGTGAATATTTTCCGGCAGATAAAAAAGAGAGAAGAAAAGCAGTGGATCAGTTCACGATTGATATGAGAAAACAGATGCAGGAACTGTTAAACCAGTCAAAAGGACTTTCTCAGCCGTTGTTTTCAGCCGATGAAGTTAAAGAGGTAGCTGCAAAAATAAAACGATGAATTTGAGTTGTAATTCTTCTTTTTATTTAGAAATTATTGACATGTATTCGCAGATTACTATATTGAATTTAGAAGGGGTTGGTTCGGGAGAATTCAACCATACCCGCAAAAAGCGGGAAAGGATCTACAATGTTTGACTATACCAACCGTGTAAAAAAAATTATCAATGAGTATGCCCCGAAAGAGGCAAAGAGACTGGGCCATGACCACCTTGGTCCTGAGCACATACTGCTCGGTCTCATGAAAGCCCAGGATTCTGTGGCAATGAAAATTATCATGAGCCTCAACATCGATATAGCAGATTTGCGCAAAGAAATTGAAAGACGTTGTGAGCAAGACGGAATGACTCTTCTGGTAGATCCTGCCAGTAAAGACAAAGTAGCCAAGATTCTCGAATATTCGAGAGAAGAGGCAAAGAAACTGCGCCACAGTTATATTGGCTCTGAGCATATCCTGCTTGCGATTTTGCGGGATACATCATCGATTGCCTCTGCCAGTCTCGGGGCTTTTTCAGTAACATACCAGGTAATTCGCAATGAATTAAACCAGACCCTTGGGTTACCACAAAACGGGCCAATCAATTTTAAAACAGGGGGACCTGGTAAAAAAGAACAGACTAAAACCCCGATGCTCGATGAATTTGCCCGAAATCTTACCAGAATGGCCCAAGATAAACTCATTGACCCGATTATTGGCCGGGATAAAGAAATTGACCGGGTTATACAGATTCTCTCGCGAAAAACTAAAAATAACCCTATCCTGATTGGTGAGGCAGGGGTTGGTAAAACAGCTATTGTTGAAGGTCTTGCGCAAAGAATACTGCAGAAAAAAGTTCCTGAGAACCTTTTTCAGCGCCGGGTGTATTCTTTAGATGTCGCTGCTTTGATCGCCGGTACAAAATACCGTGGAGAATTTGAAGATCGCATCAAGAAAATTATGAAAGAAATACGTTCGAGCAGTGATGTTGTACTCTTCATTGATGAAGTACATACCATCATAGGAGCAGGGGCAGCCGAGGGCGCGGTAGATGCGGCCAATATTCTAAAGCCTGCTCTGGCCCGTGGTGAAATACAGTGTATTGGTGCAACCACCCTCAAAGAGTATAAAAAATATATCGAGCGGGACTCTGCTTTAGAACGACGCTTTCAAACGGTAATGGTAGATGAACCATCGATTCAAGATGCAATTCGTATTCTTGCCGGTCTGCGCAAAAGTTATGAAAAACACCATGGTGTGACGTATAGCAGAGAGAGTATACAGGCTTCTGTTCGCCTCTCTGATCGCTACCTGACTGAACGCTACCTGCCTGACAAAGCAATTGATGTGATTGATGAAGCAGGTGCACAGGCCCGATTAAAACTGTCTACAGTTCCAGAAAGCATTAAAGGAATGGAAAAAAGTATCTCGAAACTCATTAAAGAAAAAAATGAAATGGTTCGGTTGCAGGAATATGAGAAAGCAGCCAAATTGCGGGACAGTATTGTTGCTAATGAACGGGAAATGGCAGAAAGCATGGAAAACTGGCGTCGTGAACAGAAAGAAAAGAAAATTTTCATCACAGAGAGCGACGTTGTTGGCATCATTGCAGACTGGACAGGTATTCCCATGAACCAGTTATCCGAAACAGAGAGCAAGAAGTTGCTTGAAATGGAAAATGAACTGGGAGAGCGCGTGATTGGTCAGAAAACAGCCATCCGCCAGATTTCTAAAGCAATTCGACGTTCTCGTACTGGTTTGAAATCACCGCGTCGTCCGATTGGTTCATTTATTTTTCTGGGTCCGACCGGGGTAGGTAAAACGGAACTTGCCAAAGCCCTGGCTGAATTCATGTTTGGTGATGAAGAATCTCTCATTCGGTTTGATATGAGTGAGTATATGGAGCCTCATTCTGTAGCTAAGTTTATTGGCTCGCCGCCCGGTTATGTCGGGTATGAAGATGGCGGGCAGTTAACCGAGGCAGTGCGTAGAAAACCGCATTCGATTATTCTGTTTGATGAAATTGAAAAAGCCCACAATGATATGCAGAACATTTTACTGCAGATTCTCGACGAAGGGGAACTGACCGATACAATGGGGCACCGGGTCGATTTTAAAGAGACAATTATCATTATGACTTCAAATCTGGGAGCACGGCACCTTATGAAGGGTGGCAAGCTTGGTTTTGAAAGTGAAGCAGGGAAAGCTGAATCTAAAAAAGACCAGGTAATGGATGAGTTGAGAAAATTTTTCTCACCTGAGTTTATCAATCGAATTGATGATGTGATCGTATTTGACATGCTCAAGCCTGAAGAAATTCGCGAAATCGTAGAGCTGATGGTTGATGAAATAAACATGAATATTCTGCACAAAAATCTGTATATTGTGCCAGATAAAGAAGCTCTCGATTATCTCGGTGAAAAAGGTTTTGATGAAAAGTATGGAGCTCGTCCGTTACGCAGACTTGTTCAGAAAGAAATTGAAGATGAGCTGGCAATGCTGATTCTAGAGAACTCTGTGACTGAACCAACAGAATTCAAATTGACCATGAAAAATGGCAGCTTGAATTTCAAACCCAGAAAATTGAAAGAAGAAAAACTTCTTAAATTGAAATCTGAATTCCACATCGAAGAAGAGTCAATTGATGGCATCTGGGATGAAATGGATTCAGAATCTGAAGACGAAAATGATGGTTCTGTTGCAGAAGAGGTTTCGCCGGTCTCCATTTCCTGATGACATTGGGTCTGGTAACCGATGAACCGCGTCATGCTCCCGTACTGTTCAATGAAGCCTTAGGTTTTATGCGTCCCGGTGTTCACTGGGACGGCACCCTGGGTTTAGGTGGCCATGCCATTGGCTATTTGAACAAATTTCCCGATTCTCACCTGGTTGGCAGTGATGCAGACTTACAAATGCTGGCATTGGCTAAAGAAGCATTAAAAAATGCCCAATGCCTGGCTCGTACAACTCTGCTGCATGGAAATTATTCAGAAATTGAGCCTGAAGCAAACCTAAAGTATGACAGCATTCTACTCGATCTTGGAATCTCAAGTCTGCATCTTGATAGTTTGCCTCGCGGAATAACCTATCGTTTTGATCAACCGCTCGATATGCGACTCAATACTCAAAATGGCGAACCTTTATCAACCTGGCTCAACCGGGCGAGTGAATATGAGATTCGAAGTGTAATTCATCGCTATGGTGAAGAACCTGCCGCTCCTAGAATCGCCCGTGAAATAATAAAAGAACGGGAAAACAAACCAATCGAAACTACCTTTCATCTTACATCGATTATTCGAAGAGCATTACCACCTTCTCGTACCGCACAAAGGGGACATGTAGAAAGACATCCTGAAGTGCGCACCTATCAGGCGTTTCGAATTCATACTAATTCTGAGTTAGAGCACCTTGAAAAAGCCCTGCACAGAATTCCAGATTTTCTACAGGAAGGCGGCAGACTTATTATAATCTCCTTTCACTCACTGGAAGACAGGCTGGTAAAAAATCATTTTCGATCGTTAGAAAGAATTGCGGTATCTGACCCGTTGGCAAAATCGAACTGGAAGCAGGGACAATTTCAGGTGTTAACTCCCAAGCCGATTGTTCCCGCTAAAGATGAAATCGAACTGAACCCGCGTTCACGTTCGGCCAAAATGCGCGTTCTCGAAAAACGAGGTGAAAACCATGTATAGTAAAAAAAGATTTGTGATTAGAGTGCTGAAGCTGGTTTTCCCAATTCTGAGTTTGTCGATTACATTACTGCAGGCTGCTTCCCTCGAACAGATTCGAGCGCGCGGTGTTCTGCGAGTGGCCATCTCAGAAGATTATCCGATTTTGAACCAGTTGAACGGTGATCTAAGGCAGGGTTTAGAAATCAATCTTGCCTACGGCTTCGCAGATTTTTTAGGGGTACAGGTTGAGCTTTTGCCAGCAGGATTAACAAGTTACTCGATGATGCTTTCTACAGGAGAGGCAGATATAATTTTGGGAGGCTTATCCCGCACCCTGACCAGGGCCCGTACGATAACGTTTTCTGAACCCTATATTTCAGTCACTCCGGCTGCATTGGTCGATGCTCGGCTGATGCCCAAAACACAGTTCGGTGAAATCTTTGAAGAAAAGCCGGTACGAACTCTGCTCGATCTTACAAGAATACAGGGCTTGAAACTGGGAGTAAAAATGGGCAGTGCCTATGAACCGCTGGTACAGGACTGGTTTCCCGGGTATAAAATTATAAAATACAGTAAAAATGCAGACGGGTTAAACATGCTTAGAAAAGGAGAAATTCAGGCACTGGTACATGATTCTCTGTATCTACAGGGATTACAGCAGTCGACTTCCAGTTTACGAAATGATTATGCTCTGCTTTCAGGTGGGCGGCGAGTTGAAGTTATCTGTGCAGGATTTCCGTTTGCAGATTTATTAATGAAGAATCTGTTTGATACTTATGTTGCCGAACTAAAGAGAACCGGCACTCTTGATCGATGGCTGCAGGAGTTCTCAGGTAAATGATGTCTAAGTTGAATTACAAATTTGAAGATGATGGTAGTAAGTTTTTGCAAACCAAGAAGCTTAGCGCAAGGCTGCTGTTTTTGTGCAAAGAATTACAATTTATCAAAGACCATTTGAATTTTCAAATAAGAAATCTGTACGCGAAAAAAATGATAAAACTTTCTGAAAGAATACCCGGGTTTATTCTATCTTTGTTTGTTATTCTGATTCTCCCGGGAAATAATCTCAGCGCAGTAGATATTGACAAAAATATTTCAGCACTGCGCCTTTCTGGTTTCTTGCGTACACGTATGATTCACACCAGCTCACGCGGAAAATTTCCAGATCGATTTCCGGGATCTGATACCTATAACCATGTTAATTTCCAGGACTTTTTTCTGAGAAATCGTTTGTCATTGGTACCAAATAATATACTGGGAATTCATACAGTTTTTGATATTGCTTCAGTATTTGGTGAAGATAAATTTTCATTAGGGGGCGGAGACATATCTCTGATTACCCGAGATGCTTACTTCTCGTTAAACCTTCAGAATCGAATCAAATTTACCGGTGGCTTACAACCATTTCTCTTGCCGGGCGGGTACATTCTGGCTCGCGACGGTGCGGGTTTTAAAGTTGAACAACAGTTACAGGGTATAGCTCTCAAATGGTATGCAGCCTGGGTGCGTGCTTTTGATGGCTCCCGGCGAACATTCGGCGATGCAATTCCCGCGAAACCAAATATCTGGAATCAGGACAATATTGTGTATGCCGGTTTTGCTTATAATCCGGTCTATGAGTATCTGTTAGAAACATATATGGTATATGAAAATGATACATTTACCAATGGCAGTGTGACCGATAATTTT
>JAGRNJ010000056.1 GCA_020440825.1 Leptospiraceae bacterium
AATGTCTCAACAGGGTGTTCAAAAACTGGTAGAATTCATGCAGAATTTTGCCAAGTCTAATAGCTAACGTTTAACCGAAGATTCTGGGGCGATTGCCCCAGAATTATCTACTCTTCTCAAAAAATTTTTCCAGTTTTCCAAAAACTGACTGAGGTACCTCATTCATGCGGGATGAATATGCGGCCCTTGCCTGCTCGGCATTTCTTGCCCCCAGCAGCACCGAGGTCACCCCGGGTCTGTGTAGAGCCCAGGCTGTTGCGAGCTGTCCCGGGGTCAGCTGTAGCTCATCTGCCACAGATTTCATCTTTTCAATATTTGCCAGAACCCGTTCAAAAAAAGGCGAACGAAAATACTTATGTTTTTTTCGCCAGTCATTTTCAGGCAGGCTGTTCAGCTTTTCTCTTGAAAAATTACCAGTCAGCAGTCCATTCTGTAAAGGTGAGTATCCCAGAAAACCCACCTGCGATGAACTGCAAAATGGCAGAACATTAAGCTCAAAAGACCTGTCTAATAAACTTAAGGGAGCCTGCAGGCTCCACAGTCCCTCGGCCCCACTGCCAGAAAATTCCAGACATGATTTTATATCATGAATCCAGAAATTTGACAGCCCGCAAAAACGAATTTTTCCTTCATCTCGCATTTTGAGTATTTCCTGCCAGGCAGCTTGATAGGGACGTTTAGGGTCTGGCCAGTGCAGCTGGTACAGGTCTATGGTTTCAACATTCAGACGTTTGAGGCTTTGTTCACACTCCCTGCGGATGGATTGCGGCTCCAGGTTTTTCTCAACATTGCCTTGTGAATCCCAGATCAGGCCGCCTTTGGTTGCGATGAAGAGTTTTTTGCGAATCTGAAGTTTACCGATTAGAGTCTCGGCATGGCCAAGCCCATAGACTGGTGAGGTGTCAATCCAGTTTGCTCCAAGATCAAACAGAGTTTCAATTGCAGCTATCGAATCTGAGTCATTTTGCTCACCCCAGCCATATTTCCAGTTGCCGCCAATTGCCCAGCTGCCAATACCAATTGCCGACAATGCCGGGCCATTTTTATTGCAGCTACGGAAATCCATAGCACTCTTTACGCAGCCCTGCTCACCATTCAACAAAAAAATGGTTTACGGATAAATCATTCCTGCCTTTCTGAGTCTATGTCACTGAGTGAAGAATCCCGCGCAGAGCTGTTACGTCTGCAAAAACTGGCCCGTCAATATGAAGGCATAATTCGTACTTCCCGCAACCCAGATCAGCTGATGCGCACCAAACGGGATTTGAAAAAAATCTATGACCAGATCGAGCTTGCTTCGCCAGGTGGTTTACCGGATGATCTCGAAAACCCGGCCTCGAAGGCTCCTACCCAGACCATTCAAGACAAGGCCCGCAACACCAGAGTACTCAAAGATTTTGATATTAATAAGTGCTCCGTGTATTGTGAAGATGACGATGTAAATCTGCTTTCGAGCCTGCTGGGCATTTGGGAGAAAGAGTTTGCAACAGCACTCAGTGAGGGTCATGTCAAGTTAGAATTTTCTCTTTCCCAGGAACGGGACAGTCATTATTCACAGCTTGAGAACTCAAAGCGCACTCTTAAAACGTTTACAGACATTCTCGATGACCTGAGCCGGGCCACCCGGGATGATGTAAAAATGCAAATGCGGGACATGCGTACCCGTTACATGCGTTCTTATCTGAAAGATACACATGCACTGGTCAAGAAACTATATGATTTCTGGAATCTGGTTTTGGGTGATATTCATGCCGGCGGAATGCGCTGCATGAATAAAGAAGATATTATTGAATTTGACAGGAAACTCGAGAGCGCAACCTATCTCAGCAAGAAACCGGTGAAAGAAGCAGTTGAAATTGCGGTACAATTGCTCAAAGAATCTCTCGAACTGGTGAATGTACCAGAATTAAATGTCCGCTAAATTTTGTGCATCGTGCAAGGCATACTTGACCGAAAATCTGCTGCCTATAATTTTCGGTTTTGTTTCAGCATTAATGTTTTCTTCGACATGCACAACCCAGTCCCCTGTTATAAGATCAATTCGATAGTCAGAAGCCAGACCATTGATCATTGCCAACCCCCTTCCTGTGCGGGTATGTGAGTAAGTTTTACCGTTACGCATCAAGGTGACGACATTGCTCTTCTGGTAGATATCAATTTCTTCCCTTTCGGTCTTTGCCGCAATTCTTTCGACGACTATATTCTTAAACAGCCCTTTGCCGAGATCAATGACAATCAGTTTGAATTCACTTGAGGTGCAGCTCCATCTGCCAAACAGCATTTCAGAACGTCTTTCCGGTGAATTGGTAAACGAGGCGATAAGCCCATTGCTGACCACTTCATCGGCCAGGACAAGAATTTCCATGGCCTGCCGGGTGCTCAGAAAGGTAAGCTTCTCGAGCTCTGTATGAAATTTTTCGAGAACCTTTCCCAGTTCTGCCACATCTTGCTGCAGAAAAAATACTGAACCACCCAGTATATTCTCTTCAAAGGGCAACTCTGTGAGATCATACCAGAGCACGATGCATTGTAAATTCACATATGCAAGGTGACAACATTTTTTTTCAAAATCTTTCAGTTTGTTTTTTTGAAAAAAATATAACTGAAAAATAGTTTACTCTTTCAAGCGGCCAATTTCTGATTGCTTTACAATTCTGGTATTCTGCCGTTACTAAGACTATGTCCACTGTGCGCTTCGCAGTATTGTTTTTCTTTTTTTGCACTTCATTGTTTACTGCACCTTTGCGTCACCCGAACATCACACCTGAATTTCTCGAGAGCTTAAAACCCGATTATATTGACGAAGAGTTTGGTTTTGAAAAAGCCAAATATAAAATTGAGAACCGGGAAGGATGGCTTTGGGCACTAGGGCCAGATTTGGCTTCGAAACGAAACAATGAAGCCCTAAGTTTTGTACAGGCCAACGATATGAAACGTGCCCGTTCGATTCTCGAAGAAACAAAACTGAAGTCTCCCCAGAATGTTTGTGTGCGATACAACCTTGGCAGAGTGTATTTATTCTTTCGCCAGCATAATGAGGCACTTACAGAATTTCGCAAAGCCTCTTTGATCATGCCCCAATACTGGATGAATTTTTTCTATGTCGGTCGCTCCTATGAACTCATTGGTGACAAGAACGAGGCAGTTTATTACTATCGTCTGGCCTATCGTAAAAACCCCTATGACCTGGTTCCGTTAACCTACCTTGGAGATCTCTTGCTCTCTCAAAACCGCCTTGCAGAGGCAGAGCGGGTGTATCGCTACTGCCTGCGCCAGGACGATGGTTTCAACGATGCCTTGATTGGTATGGGGAAACTCAATTATCTGAACAGACGTTATTATGATGCTGTTATATGGTTTCGTATGGTTGAGACAAACCGGCCATATAAAAAAGAATTGCACTTCTATTATGGGGAATCAGCTTACTACTCACGAATGTATCCTGTTGCAGTAGAAGAATTTCAGGCAATGCTCAACTATCCTCAGGATGCCATCTTTGAGAAGGTGTCACTGGGTCGGGTTCGCTTCAGACTGGGACAAGCAAGAAGACTTTCGTTACAGTCAGACCAATGAATAAACAGAAAACCAGAAACAGTCAAAAACCAAACCGAAAAGCAGATTCCAATCGAAAAATAAGACTGCGAATTGCCGGGGTATTCGTACGCGACAATAAAATTCTACTGGTTAAACACCGAAAAAACGGGCTTGAATATTACCTGCTGCCGGGTGGTGGCCAGGAACCGGGCGAAAGCTCAATTGATGCCCTTATTCGAGAGTGGAAAGAGGAACTCAATCTCGATATCAAGCCGGGTCAGTTTCTTTTTTGCGGAGAGTCTGTCCCTCCGCAGAATTTATCCCGTTCCCAGGTCATGCAGCTGGTATTTGCCGTTGAAGAAATTCAAGGCTCCATACATGTCAAACCAGATGGCGCTTTGGTCGGCAGCGACTGGATCGATTGCGACGAACTGGAATCCATTCGTCTTTTTCCTGCCTGTCTTGAACAGATTCAGGAGTACATCAAGAATGGCAATGCACAAGCTTACTCCCGCTATGCCTGGCTCAGCTGAATAAGCCTTGCCGGTACGTCTCACCTTTAAAAATTCGAATCAAAAGTTTTTTTGAATTTACGGAGGAATAATGAGCACAACGACAGAAACAAGGCAATTTCAGGCTGAAACCAGGCAATTGCTGGATCTCATGATCCACTCAATTTATTCGAATAAAGAAATCTTTTTAAGGGAACTTATTTCGAATGCCTCAGATGCAATTGACAAATTGCGCTTTCTGGCAATTGAAAACCCTGAATTAACAGCCAATGATCAGGAATTAGAAATCAAGATCGATCCCGATTCAGAAAATCGGGAACTGAAAATCATCGACAATGGCATTGGTATGAACCGTGATGAGGTTATCGACCTCATCGGTACTATTGCCAAATCGGGAACAAAAGAGGTTCTTGAGAAGCTCAAAGCCGACAAAAAGCCAGATGCAGAGCTTATTGGCCAGTTTGGTGTTGGCTTTTACTCGGCCTTTATTGTTGCCGAAGAAGTTACCCTTATCACCCGCAAGGCCGGTGAAACAACAGGTGTAAAATGGGTATCGAAAGGCGATGGAACCTATACAATCGAAGAGGTAGCCAAACCAAATCGCGGAACAGAGATCATTCTCAAGCTTAAGCCTGAAGACATGGAAAATGGCATGTCTGATTTTACCCAGACCTGGGAGCTAGAGAGAATCATTAAGAAATATTCAGACTTTATCGCGTATCCTGTGCGGGTACATATTAAACCTGAGAAAAAAGAAGATGGTAGCGAGGCAGTAGCCGAAGAATGGAAAATCGTAAACTCACAAAAACCTATCTGGACACGTTCAAAAAATGACGTGAAAGAAGAAGAGTATAATGAGTTCTACAAACATATCTCTCATGATTTTCAAGAACCTTTAAAGACTATTCCCTATAAAGCAGAAGGGCGTATTGAATACTCTGCCCTGCTCTACATTCCGCAAAAGATTCCTTTTGACTATTATTTTCAAAACTATAAATCAGGGCTGCAGCTGTACGTTAAAAAAGTAATGATCTCAGATGCCGTAGAAGAGCTGCTGCCCAAATATATGCGTTTTGTGCGGGGAGTCGTCGATTCTTCTGATTTGTCTTTGAATATCTCCCGGGAAATATTGCAGCAAGATAGACAGATTGCCGCAATCCGCAAAGGTCTTACCAGTAAGCTGGCAAGTACCTTCAAAGAAATGCTTGAGAAAGACCGTGAAAATTATGAAAAATTCTGGAAAGAATTTGGCATTACTTTCAAAGAGGGAATCACTTCTGATTTTGAAAATAAAGATAAACTGATGAACCTGCTTCTCTTTCAAAGCTCCCTTGAAAAAGACAAACTCTTTACCCTTAAAGACTATGTAGGGCGCATGCACCCCGACCAGAAAGAAATTTATTATATCACCGGTGAAAACCGGGAGCTTTTAGAGAACAGTCCGCATGTTGAGAAAGTTCTTAGCCGTGGCTTTGAGGTGCTTTATCTTACCGACCCGGTAGATGATTTTGTGATGCAGCATGTTACTGAATTTGAAGGCAAAAAATTTCAGTCAATCGGCTCCGGTGATTTGCATCTCGGCGATGAAGAATCTAAAAAGAAGAGCGAGAAAAAAGTCGAAGAAACAGGCAAAAAACATGCAGATTTGCTCGCCAAGATCAAAGAGATTCTCAAAGATAATGTTAAAGAAGTCAAGGTAACAGACCGTCTGGTATCTGCCCCTGCCTGTCTTACCGGCGAAGGTTATGATATGAGCCTGCATATCGAAAAACTGTTGAAGAGAAATGGCGAGAGTACCCCTTCACCGAGAAGAGTGCTGGAACTGAATCCCGAACATGCGATCTTCAAAAAAATGGCCGAGAAGTTTACCCAGAATGCAGACGATGCGGATTTACCCCGTGCTGCAAATGTTCTGCTCGGTTATGCAGTACTTGCCGAAGGCGGTGATCTGCCAAACCCGGCAGCGTTTAATCGTGAAATTGTCTCACTGCTCGATAAAGCACTGTAAAGAACTGCTATCGAGTTTCAGTTAATTGAAAATGCAAGATTCCCGCTACTATCAATTAAAAAAGATGTGGCGGGAATACCTCACCTCTGCCCCCGCTTTACAGCAGGCAGACCGCTGGCTCACTGACTATTTTAGAAAAAATAAGAGGTTTGGCTCGCGAGACCGTAAATTATATTCAGAGTCTTTCTTTGCAGCACTGCGCTTTGCTTTGCCTGTCCTGCGAATGAATTTGCCGGAACTTGATGAAGAAAACCTTGAACCTGAAAGCTATCCTGCCCATTTTCTGAACATTCCCGATGATGTCTTCTTCAGTGACTTGAAAATTTTTGCTTCGTTTTTGCCGATTGGCAGTCGGGAACTCTCAAAAAAAGAAATTACAAACCGGTTCTGCTCTGATACCCTGCCTGCCTGGCTCAGAGAACATCTGCTAGAAAGAAAAAAAAGATCAAATTGGGATTCTTCACTTCAAAAATCATTTCTCGAACAACTTGAATCTAAACCGCCTCTCTATATACGATTGAATTATCCTGAAAGAAAAAGTCACATTTCAAAAGAGCTGCAAAGTGCAGGTTTTGAGATTCAAGAAACGAGTCTTGAGAATTGCCTCGCCTTAAAGGGAGCTCTCTCGGTCTTCGAACTTTCTGCATTCAAAAGGGGCGAGTTTGAAATTCAAGACCTTGCCAGCCAGTACATTGGCCAGATGGTCGATGCACATCCCGGCATGATGATCTGGGATGCCTGCGCAGGGGGCGGTGGGAAAACAATTCAACTGGCATCGGCATTGCAGAACCGTGGGCGGGTCTATGCCAGTGATATTCGGGAATGGAAGCTCGATGACATTCGCAAACGTGCGCGCCGTGCCCGGTTTTCGAATATAGTACGCCTTCCGTGGAATGGGGAACAGCTTCCCGAATTCCCAAAAGAGGTAAAAAAGCGCGGCGGATTTCATCGCATACTGGTAGATGCTCCTTGCAGTTCCAGTGGCACTATGCGCAGAAACCCCGATGTTCGTTACCGTTTGCACCGTTCCCAGCTGCAGGAATTAACTGAGCTGCAATTTACAATTCTGCAAAATGCCTCGGGCGCTTTGCGTCCCGGCGGAAAACTGATCTATGCAACCTGTTCGTTTATTCCGGCTGAGAATGAGGAAATAGCAGAGAAATTCATCCGCCTTAACCCGAATTTTCAAATGGAAAAATCATCAATGCATGGCAGTCCTTCATTCAATGCAGACTGTATGTACACATCGGTGTTTGTGAAAAGCAGTTTACCGATTGCCAATGATTTAAACCAATGAATGCAGATTCATGATAACTGTTAAATTTGAGACCCTGGGTGAAAACGTCACGATTCCTCACCGCCAATCCCATGAAGCAGCAGGCTATGATGTGCATGCGTATATTCCTGAACCTTTCACAATCAGAAAGGGTGAAATAGCAGCAGTTGCAACCGGTCTGCGGGTAGAGGTTCCGTCTGGCTATCTGCTGTCTGTTCGTCCGCGGTCTGGTCTATCATTCAAACATGGTGTTACCTGTGTAAATTCACCGGGCACCATTGACGCAGATTATCGCGGCGAAGTCAAGATTCTGTTGATCAATCTGGGACCAAAAGATTATACCATCGAACCTGGCGAGAGAATCGCACAGTTTCTGCTTGAGAAATCTTATGCCATAGAATGGCAAAGAGCCGACCTGAGTGAAAGTCAAAGGGGGGAGGCAGGTTTTGGTTCCACAGGTAAAACCTGATAAGAGTTTTCCAGACTTTACGGCGAGACTTGATCCCAATACTCTGCATGCCGCTTTCGGCGGGGGGGTGGGAAAATTTGGCGCAAATTTTGCAGTCTTTCGATATCGGTATACAACCTTGTGGATTGACTACGGTGCCGGCTTTCCTGACCCTGCAACTCCGGGAATGTCAAGACTTTTGCCTGACCAGAACCTCACCAAAGGCATGCTGCCCGATGCCATTATTTTTACTCACGGACATGAAGATCACATCGGCGGATTGCAGCATATACTGAACCTGTTGCCGCCAAAACTGCCGGTCTACTGCAGTCCCTACACCGAAGCTTTATTGCGACACAGATTGAAAGACGTGCGACATGATGCTGAATCTTTTGACTTTCGAATTCTCGATGCAAATACCAGTTTTCAGTTCAAAGATTTCGAGATTCATAATTTTTTCATGCCCCATAGCATTCCCCAGGTTTTTTCAGTGGGTCTTCGAACTCTTGATAAAAAAAGATCGATTTATTTTACCAGCGATTTCAAACTGCAGGGCAATGAACCCCGTTTTAACCAGCGTCAGATTCAAAATTTTGGTCCGGTAGATTATTTATTCATCGACTCTACCGGCTCGCTACAACCCGATATGACTGCATCTGAATCTGAAGTCATTGCCGGCCTCACCTCTCTTATACGGGAAATTCCAGGCAGAATCTTCATTACTACTTTTGCCTCTCATGTCGAACGACTGGCAGCTGTGTATGAGATTGCACGCAAGCAAAGCCGCAGTGTCGGCCTGCAGGGCTTTTCGCTGAAAACCCATCTGCGGGCAGCATTTGAGTCTGCAGAATTCGACACCGCTCCGCAGAAACTGAGTGATCCCTCGCCCAAGAGTAAAAATTCAATCTGGATTGTAGCAGGCTGTCAATGCGAGCCGGGTTCTTCGTTTTACCGTCTTGCACACAATCAGCTGGGCAGATTTCAGCTCAATGAAAGCGATACAGTAATTTACTCGGGCAGCATGATTCCCGGCAATGAATGGCAAATTTACTCGGCACTCAATAAAATTGCCGAGCGAGGAACCAGAGTAATCGGGGTATCGGGTCCGGTTTTTGATTCAAAAAAAAATCAGCTGCGCCTGCATGCTAGTGGCCATGGCCGCAAGCAGGATATTCAAACCCTTATACAATGGATTAAGCCGCAAAGAGTAGTTCCTGTGCACGGCGACCCGGTTCATTTTTATGCATTTAAAGAAATTATTCGTTCTCTTTCTGCCAGACCAGAACTGCATATTGTCACCAACGGCCCGGTTTATGCTCTTAAAAATACTCTTGAAGTTGCGCTTGAAAATCCCGCGACTGCAGGCCTGGTTGAGGCGGGAGAAGTTCATTTCGAAGATAGTCTATACCAGAGAAGACTGGAGCTCTCTTCACAAGGTATCTGTACAGTGATTCTCAATCAAGAAAATTGGGAAGTACTGAAAGTCGATTTGCAGGGAGTTTCTTCCAGTGAATTTGTAAACGAAAAATTTGACGCGATTCATGAAGAAATCGCAAGAATCTGCCAATCTTTAGCCAGAACCGATTCAAAACAGAAAGAGAAAAAAGCCCGCGAGAGAATCAAATCGGTCATTTTGCAATACCTGCATAAAAGTCCGTTTATTTCTCTGCAGATTATTTAAGCTTAAGCCAACTGAGTAGTGGTATTATTTTTTCTCCAGTTTGGTAAACTTAAGAATGAATTTGCGCGTTTTACCATCATCAAAAAAAATGTGAATCTTCGTCGAGTCACCGGTACCTTCGATTTTCAGTACCCGGCCCCAGCCAAAAGTAATGTGCTTAACTTTATCCCCTGACTTAAAGCCGCTCTGTGAATTCTCCTGCGGAATTACAATATTGGGTACTGCTCTCTTTGCCGCCGGAATCGGGGTTCGAGTTCGATAGCTTTCTCTGGACATCGAGCCTGCCGCAGCTGCCGAGACCTCGAGCATCTCTGTCGGAATCTCATTGAGAAATCGACTGGGAACGGTTGAACCATATGTTCGGTTTACCCCCATTCGGCGGGCTGCTCTCAAAAGATACAATCGGTTTTTTGCGCGGGTAACCGCCACATAGAACAGGCGTCGCTCTTCTTCAAGTTCATTATTCTGTTTTGCCAAATAGTGAGGAAAAGTATCTTCATCAAGACCGGTTAAAAAGATTGTATCGTATTCCAGGCCTTTTGCATTGTGCACAGTCATGAGGTTTACATGTACAGCTTCCTGCTGCTCACCGGTACCAGCAGTAAACAAAGAGATTTCCTGCAAATAAGTATCGAGTCCCGCAGTTGTATTCTGCTGTTGAAATGCCAGCATCGAGTTTTTTAACTCCTGCAGGTTTTCTATTCTATTGGACCCCAACAAACGGTCTTCTTCTTCATATTCTGCCCGCAGCCCGCTTTTTTCAAGCACCTCTTCAAATAGCAGTCCCAGATCAATGTTCTTTGATGCCCGCCGGGCCAGAGACGACATCCAACCGGCAAGATCTTCAAGCAGTTTTACAGACTTACCCGAAAGGCCAGCCTCTTTGACATTGGCCATCAGGTCAAGGTAGCTGCCTTCGCTGTTTTCAATGCGATAGGCATATATTTTATCTAGACTTTTTTCCCCGATTCCACGTGCGGGTGTATTGATAAGCCTGAAAAATGAGGTCTCATCAAAAGGGTTGGCCAGAAACCGCAGGTATGCCAGCATGTCTTTTATCTCTTTTCGTTCAAAGAAAGAAACCCCGCCAAAAACCTTATAGGGAATTTCGGCCTGCAACAATGCTTCTTCAATCTGGCGGGACTGTGCATTGGTACGATAGAGAATGGCAATGTCATTCAAGTCAACCCTGCTCTGCAACGCAGATATTATGCCGGCAACAGAGCTCGCCTCACCCCGGTCATCTTCGGCATGCAACACGCGGGGCTTTTCACCTTCGATAATCGAAGTCCACAATGTTTTCTGCATGCGGTCTATATTGTTCTCGATAACTTTATTGGCCACTTCCAGTATTAATTTTGTGCTGCGGTAATTTTCTTCAAGTTTGATAACCTGCGCTTCAGGGAAGTCAGAATTGAAATTGAGAATATTTGAAACGTCGGCTCCCCGCCAGCCATAAATTGCCTGATCATCGTCTCCCACTACACAGAGATTTTTTTCTTTCGATGATAAGATCTGTACCAGGCGATACTGGGCAAAATTTGTATCCTGATATTCATCGACCATTAGATATCGGTACTTACGCTGCAGTGCGTCTTTAACTTCATTATTTGTTTCTAACAGACGAACTGTACGGTATAACAGATCGCCAAAATCAAAGGCCATTGAATCTGACTTTACTTTTTCATAGTTAAAGTAAAGGGCCTGTAAAAATTCCCCGAAATTATAATCATCTAGATCTACTTCATGATCCAGATTTTCGGGAGAGATCATGAGATTTTTGAACGAATTGATCGAATTGGCCAGGTAACGAATTTCATTTTTTTTAAGATCTTTCTTCATTCGATTGACCAGTATTTTCTTGAGAGCGCTCTGCTGGTCACCGTCATCCCAGATGGTAAATGACGCGGGGTAATTGAGATGCTCATGAAACTGGCGCAACAGCATCAGACCTAGAGAGTGATAAGTGCGGATGGTCGACTCTGCAGAAACCGGACCTGCCGTTTCATACGCTCGCTGCCTCATCTCTTCAGTTGCCTTATTGGTAAAGGTTACCATAAGGATATTGCGGGCTGGTACCTTCTCGACATGTATCAGATAGGCCAAACGATGAATGATAGTGCGGGTTTTGCCACTACCGGCCCCGGCCAAGATCAATAATGGTCCGTTTGTCGTACAAACAGCTTTTGCCTGCGGTTCATTTAAACCAGCCAGGATTGTTTTTTGCCAATCACTCAAAAATTTCTTCCATTCCCATCAAAAAAGAATATCTGCCATGATCGCCAGCATCAATACCATCATATAGATCAGTGAGGCAAAGAAGGCTTTCCCATAATTTTTTTTATCTTTAATATTTACCCAGGTGACGTATAAATACCAGACCCCGGATATAATTGCACTCGCAGAATAAATCCATCCATACCCCCCAAAAATTGTAATCGCCATTGAAACCGGCAAGAGGGGAATCGCATAAATCCACAGATGCAGCTTGGTGTATTCTATTCCATAGATGACCGGCAGCGCGGGAATACCGGCATCAGCATAATCTTCTCTTATTTTGAGCGAGAGTGCCCAGAAGTGCGCAGGCTGCCAGAGAATAGACCATAAGAACAACAGCCAGATATCCGGAGCAAAGCGGTTCGATAATGCATATCCGCCGATCAAAATCGGCAAGGCACCAGGCAATCCGCCTAACACCACCCCGAAAGGACTGCGACGCTTTAAGAACAGGGTGTACCACACGGCATAACTGAAAATGGCCAGCAAAGTCAACAGGGTAGCCGGTAAACCCAGAAACATAAGAGCATAGGCAAGAGAAATAAAAATTATTCCCAGCGATAAAAACCAGAGCTGTCGTCTGCCCAGTACCCGTATTGCGACATCGCGATTGGCAGTACGCGGCATACGCGAATCAATATCGGTATCGAGCAGATTATTGACAATCGCCGAACCCGCACCGGATAATAACAGAACAAGAAAGACATCAAAGATTTCACCCAGACGAGGCAAATCCCTCCGCACCATGAGCATCCCGGTAAATCCCGTTAAAATTACAGCAAAGATGATTCTCATCTTGGCGAGAACCAGAAATGCGCGAAACGGACTCATCTTAGCGGTATGTATTTCCATACCCGAGCAGATTATCTTTCATGAGCAGACTGAAAACCGAAAAACCAGATTTGTCAGCTTAACCGCGACCTTAAAATCACCGACTATATACTAATGCTGAAAACCTTTCTAATCTGTACCCTACTCTCAACAGGTCTGATCTTTGCAAATGAATTGAGCTATCCGTTGCTTGCCCCGTCTAAAATTTCAGGCTCATTCGGTGAATACCGACCCTACAGCCTGCACCGAGGGGTAGATATGCGCACCTTTGCAGTTTCTGGAGTACCGGTTGTAGCCATGAGCAATGGTTTTGTAGAAAAGCTGCATGGCAGTAACCTGAACTCAGGTTTCGGACGGGCACTGTATCTGCGCCATCGGGACAGTAAAATGAGTGTCTATGGACACCTGCACTCACTGTCCCAGAATAATAATTTATGGTTTGCCTGGAATCTTTTTGCAAAATATTCAGCAAACGGAAATTTCATGATCACCCTGCCTGAAAACCAGTTCCCTGTGAAAGGCAGTGAAATTATTGCCTATTCCGGCGATGCAGGCATCGGCCCTTACCATCTGCACTATGAATTGATTGATGAAAAAGGACAATATGTGAACCCGATTGGGCAGGACTATCTACGCTATGGAGACCGGGAGCCGCCGATTCTGCAGAAACTGTATATCTATACCCCGGGTGCGGCAATGACGTCTAAAAAGAGAACTCTGCAAAATTGTGAGTTGCATAAACGCGAAGCAAACCAGTATGCCTGTGATGATGTAATCCCGGTTGATGATTCTGTCTGTTTTCGACTCACCGCGTATGACCAGAGCCTCGCCATCAATCGACTGGGTTTAACCAGCCTGCGTGTTGAGATGAATGATAAGACGATTTACTGGGCCGACATGCGCCAAATGAGCCGGGCCCAGGGGTCTTTGCATTACAGGTTTTATGACACCAACCGCAGCAGTCTTTCACCCGTAGTCTACACCCATCATGCCTGCTGGCCTGATCAATCTGCAGATGCAGATTCTCATGCAGGTTGGGTAATTCATGAAGAAAACAATGGCTGGATCAAGACGGATGACTGGGCGCTCAATGAGAAAAAAACTGTGAATATAATTGCAGGCGATGCAGAGGGCAATCTCTCACGTCTCTCAGTTGTTTTACAAAAAGCCAATGGCAGTAAACCGTCTTACACTGCATCGGCCGGTTACAATCTGGCAGCGAGAAAATCCCATTCAAAAAAATCAGGTTCATTGACCGTCTCAACCGGTAGGCTAAAAAAACCGGCAAACCTGGCCATTATATCAAAACCCGGCAGTGTCAAAGGCATGAATATTGTCGGGAAAGGCTGGCAAATTCGCTGGCGCAGTGCAGGTTGGGAATATTTTAAGATTTTTGTGGCTGCACCTTTTCGAAAACACAGGGGATTGATCTTGAATGGTAAGTGGCTGAATGCCGAGTACAGCTCTTCGCGGGGTGGGTATACTGCCTGGAGCAAACGGGCCGGAAACCTTTACCTGGCAGATGATATTTCTTCACCACAAATATCCCTACCCTATGCCTATGGCCCTTTGGCACAGCGGGAGTTTGATATTCGGGCATTTGATTCCGGCTCGGGGGTTGATGACAATGGTCTTGAATTAATGCTCAATGGAATCTTATTGAGTGAAAAAGATCTGCTGCACTGGGGGGTAAGATTTGATAAAGATCGCAATGCATTCATTCTGCCGACAGGTATATTGCCGGGCGATAAGACAGAAGTGCATCATTTAAAGACCCGGGTTAAAGATCGATCAGGCAATTTCAGCAGCTGGGTAAGCAGTTGGCTCTATCTCAAGGGATGAGTTTGTCATTTGAATTTATTTTTTTGAGCGGGTAATAAAATTTTATCTGCGCAGTATTATTAGATCAGATCGCTGCCCCAAGAATATCCAGTTCAGATTCAATAGATATTCCGAGATCGTTGGCAGATCTGGCACCGGTAATGTACTTGTCAGTGTGATACAACAGGTGTACAAAAACCGGTTTTTCTGGGCGTTCTTTCTCGGCATCCCGTAAGACCAGAACGATTGGGCGCAATGGCTTTCCTGCTACTACCCCGACAGTCATACACAATGTGCCATCTGACATTTCTACCAGGGAGCCAATCGGATACATTCCAATCGAGTCCAGAAAAACCTTCATGATTTTTGCATCATAACGGTATGCACCTAAGGTCAAAAGTTCTTTAATCGATTCATAAGGCAAACGGCTCTTTTTATAAGAACGTGTCTCAATCATCGCCGTAAATGAATCTACAATCGAGGCAATTCTGGAAAAATCATGCATTGTCTCGCCCTTCTTGCGCTGGGGATACCCTGTGCCGTCAAAGTGTTCATGGTGCTCTAAGGCAATATTGGCAATCTCCCCTTTCACTTTTGCAACCTGAGTCAATAATTTGTAACCATGCACGGTATGGGCAAAAATGGTCTGTTTTTCTGCCTCGGTAAGTGCCTCTGATTTTTCGAGAATCGCATCGGGTACCCGCATCATGCCGACATCCATTAGCAGGATTCCCATAATCAATTCAATCGTTCGCGGTGCAGATACTTTGAGAGCCTGGGCCAGATAAATAGCAAATACTGCAGAGAGTATGACATGCCGCACATGAGTAGATTTCGAAAGATTCAGGTATGCGTAGATGAAGCCATACGGAGCGTCGTTCATATGGGTAATCAGTTTCTCTGCGATATTTCGAATAGGAGATATCTGCACAGGACTTTCACTCGAAATACTGGTATAGGAAGAGTTTAATATTTTTTCTGCTTCAGCGAAGATTTTCTTGAATTCATCTTTACGCTTTATGGTCTGCTTGAGATATTTTTGTACCTGCTCAATATCTTTGCTCTCATTGACTGTAATCTGCTCTTGCTGGGCAGCAGTAACCGGGTTCAGGTTCATGACCCCATCAGTGAAGACCTCTTTGATTGCCCATTTGGTGAGTCTGGCAATATCATTTTCAGAGAGAACTTCATCTGCCTGTACGAAAATATTTTCCCGGTCGATAAAGACAGGCTTATTGAAGCTAATACCGGGTTTCAGATCTTTAACGGGTACAGATTTCATGAGGGTCTCTACAAATTTCGGTCTTCTCTCGCTAAAAAATAAGAAAAAATTCTTGCTACTGCCAAATACAGCTCTTCAGGAATTGCCGTACCTGGTTTCACATATCTCAAAAGATTCAACATATCGTCAGATTCTTGGCTTTTCACCGGTATACCATTTCGCTCTGCAATTTCCAGTATTATTTGTGCCCCTTTCTCTTGCCCCCAGGCAGTCACCACCGGCGCAGCCATTCCCTCACGATACTCTAGAGCACAGGCCTTTAGAATACTTTTGTTCACGACAGATTAGACGATGAAAGCATTAAATATAGAACATTTTTTTATGTTGCCTGTGAATTAAGTCAAATATATATTTCGCATAACGTATTTTGCCATAAAAAAACGCTCATTGAGCGATTTTCATGAGATATTGCCCATACTGGTTCTTTTTGAGCGGTTCTGCCAGCGCCAGAAGTTTTTCTTTACTGATAAAGCCCTGTTCATAGGCAATTTCTTCAATACAGGCAATTTTAAGTCCCTGACGGCGCTCTATGACTTCAATAAAGTTCGAAGCCTCAAGCAGACTTTCATGAGTCCCTGTATCGAGCCAGGCATATCCCCTTCCCATTGTCTGCACATTCAGATTATTTTTTTGCAGGTAATGCTGGTTGACAGTTGTGATTTCAAGTTCACCCCGAGCAGAAGGTCTTATAGATTTGGCGACTTCAACGACGTCCTTTGTGTAAAAGTATAAACCTACGACCGCGTAGTTGCTTTTCGGGGCCTCTGGCTTTTCTTCAATAGAGATTGCTCGTCCCTCGTCATCGAATTCAACCACCCCATACCGTTCGGGGTCACTCACATAATACCCGAAAACAACGGACTTTCGTTCTTCTTTTACAATTCTTACAGATCCCTTTAGCATATCTGTCAGTCCATGTCCATAGAATATATTATCACCTAGTACCAGAGCAGCGTCATCCCCATTCAGAAACTCTTCACCTAATAAGAACGCCTGGGCTAACCCATCGGGGGATGGCTGAACCTTGTATTCTATTCTCAAGCCCAGATCAGAGCCATCGCCAAACATTTCTTCAAATTTCGAAGTATCTTGAGGGGTAGAAATAATGAGGATTTCCCGAATTCCTGCAAGCATCAAAACCGAGAGGGGATAATAAATCATGGGTTTGTCATAAACAGGCAATAACTGTTTGACAATCGTACGGGTTACGGGATACAGACGCGTTCCACTGCCCCCGGCAAGGATTATGCCTTTCATAAAAGAACCTCACGGTTTTCCAGATACCAGTGGATTGTTTTCTCGATTCCACTTTCAAAATTTTCGAGTGCAGCCCAGCCTAATTCTTTCTCTATTTTTGTGGCATCGATGGCATATCGTTTATCGTGTCCGGGTCGATCTTGTACATACGTAATCAACTGTTTATAACTGCCTGAATCCCGGGGTACTTTTTTATCCAGAATTTCGCAGATGACCGAAACTATCTGGTTATTGTTGCGTTCATTGCGGCCGCCTATATTATAGGTTTCACCAGATTTGCCTTTCGTGAATGCCAAATTAATTCCGTGACAATGGTCCAGTACATACAGCCAATCTCTGATATTCTTACCATCCCCATAAATAGGAATTGGCTCATTGCTTAACGCTTTTCGGATTATAGTGGGAATCAGTTTTTCTTTATGCTGGTGAGGACCATAATTATTCGAACAGTTGGTTGTAACAACATTCAGACCATAGGTGTGAAAATATGAGCGTACCAGCATATCACTGCCCGCCTTGCTGGCCGAGTAAGGAGAATTCGGAGCATACGGAGTCTCTTCTGAAAATAATCCTGTCTCGCCCAGAGTACCGTAAACCTCATCGGTCGAGACATGTAGAAATCGTGCGTGTTCAAATCCCGGTTTTTTTTTGAAAGGACCATCATTCCAGGTTGAGTACGCAGCATGCAAGAGATGAAATGTTCCCAGGACATTTGTGCGTACAAACACTTCGGGGTTGGCTATCGAATTATCAACATGACTCTCTGCCGCAAAATGAATGACCCCATCAAATAGATGTTTGTCAAATAATGAGCGGATGAATTCCCCATCAGCAATATCACCTTTTATAAAATGATATCGCTTATTGTTTTCAACTTCTTTCAGATTTGCCGGGTTACCAGCATAAGTCAATAAATCCAGATTGTAAAGTTCAGTCTCTGGGTGATTCTCTAAAAACCAAGCGACGAAGTTACTGCCAATAAAACCGGCTCCTCCTGTGATCAGTATTTTTTTCATTTTCTTTTTCTCTTTATCTTCATTCTGAATATGAAACCCATAAGGTTTAAATCCGATCAAACTTTGCGGTGACCTTTAGACATTTAGCGAGACTTTCCCGCCAGTGTGGAATCGTAATATTCAGCTCTCTCTTGATCTTTTCTTTGCTTAACACGCTATAGAATGGCCTGGGTGCCGGCGTCGGATATTGTTCTGAAGGTATTGCTTTAATATAACAATTCAATTCGCTGAGTTCCACGATTGCTTTGGCAAAATCATACCAGCTGGCTATACCTTCATTAGAATAGTGATATAACACGCCTCTATTGTAAGAATTTCTATTAACATCTTCATCCCAATTCTGAATAATACGGATAGTGAGTTTTGCTAAATCTTCAGTAAAGGTCGGGCTGCCAATTTGGTCATTTACTACATTAAGCTCTTTCCTTTCATTCGCTAATTTGCGTATGGTATTGACGAAATTTTTACCGTTTTGGGAATAAACCCAGGAAGTTCGAATAACTCTATACTCACATCCACTTGCATGTAAGAGTTCCTCACCTGCAAGTTTCGATTTTCCATAAACTCCTAACGGGTTGGTTTTAGAATTTTCGAAATATGGACGATTCGATTGACCATCAAACACATAATCTGTGCTAAAATGAACGACGCGACAGCCGATCTGTATACATTGTTCACCGATTTTCTTTAGAGCATCCCCATTGATTCTGAAAGAATTGTCTGTTTCTGATTCTGCCTTGTCTACAGAAGTGTAGGCGGCACAATTGATCAGATAATCAGGATTTTCACTTTGAATAACAGACTTGATCTGATTATAATCAGTCAAATCACATTGATTACGATTGACAAAAATCCAGGTCTGTCGTTCATTTTTGGGTAACGATTGTAATTCCTGTCCCAGTTGGCCATTGCTGCCTAGAACGACTATTTTCATCAAATTATCTACCAGCTACCTCTTGTTAGAAAAGCTCTGCATTATTTAAGTTAGGCAGCTGCAGATCTTTTTCTGATAATTTCATTTGATTTTGCGGGATACCCCAATCGATATTAAGTTCACGATCATCATAACGCACTCCGGATTCAGATTCTTTATTGTAATAATTATCGACTTTATAGCTGAAAATGGCGTTCTCGCTCAAAACAACAAAACCATGCGCAAAACCTTTTGGAATAAGCAATTGTTTCTTGTTGTCTCCGCTTAATTCAAATGAGAGGTGTTTTCCAAAGGTCTTTGAGTCTTGGCGCAAATCTACTACAACATCGATTACATTGCCGGTGATTACCCTTACCAGTTTAGTCTGCGCAAAATCTCCTCTTTGATAATGCAATCCGCGCAAGACCCCTTTTCCTGACATCGATTCATTTTCCTGAACCCAAATGATATCGCCTGCATGTTTTTTAAAAATATCTTCCCGGAAAGATTCCAGAAAGTATCCACGTGAATCGCCATGTACCACAGGTTCAATAAGCATGAGACCTTGAATTTCTGTATTAATAAATCGCATGTAAATTACCTGACAACCCTTTAGTTTTAACTATCTTTAGAATATTCTTTACATCAACCTTGAAAGACTCAACAATAGCGAAAAACGTTTGAAAGAAGTTAACTGTTGGCAAATCTTCCCTTTACTTATTATTAATTAAGCTGAAAACAAGATTTTCATTGAAGTACCGATATCTTTTGAGGGTTTTTCTAAAATATCCGTTCTCTATGATATGACAGTATACTTTTTGGTCAACTCCCTTTTTGCCCCCGAGTTAAATCTATTTAAAATTTCTTTAAGGGTTTAGCACCAATAGAATAAACATTGAAACCGATTTCATACATCTTTTCACGGTCAAGCAAACGACGTCCATCAAATAAGAATGCAGGTTTTTTCATTGCGCTATAAATTTTTCGGTAATCCAGTTCACCAAATTGTCGCCAGTGCGTTAAGATCACTAAAGCATGAGCACCTTCAGCAGCTGCATAAGCATCTTCTGTGTAGACTACATTCTCATCAATTCCTTTCAAATCAGTCTTTGCCTCACCCAATGCCTGTGGATCAACAATCGCTAAGTGAGCCTTTTCCTCTAACAATCGTTTGCATACATAAATTGCCGGCGACTCCCGGGTATCATTGGTATCTGGCTTAAAAGCAAAACCCAAGATCACAATTTTTTTACCAGCCACTGTATTAAACTGCTCTGATAAGATTTGTTTTACAAACCTTTCCTGTTGGTAATCATTCATCCGAACCACAGAATGCCAATACTCTGATACTTCAGGTAATCCGAATTGTGCAGATAAATATGACAGATTTAATATGTCTTTCTTGAAACAGCTGCCTCCGAAACCAACACTGGCTTCTAAAAACTTTGCACCGATGCGTGAGTCAGTGCCGATCGCACGTGAAATTTCAGCTACGGATGCTCCTGTTTTTTCACACAAGGCTGAAATGCTGTTAATCGATGAAACTCTTTGCGCTAAGAACGCATTGGCTGTCAATTTTGATAGCTCACTGCTCCACACATTGGTTAATAAAATTTTTTCCTCAGGTACCCATCGGGCATACAGAGCTTTTAATTCACCGGCAGCCATCCGCCCCTGCTCATCTTCTTCATGACCTATCAAAACCCGATCTGGATTTTCGAGGTCTTTCATCGCTGTACCTTCTGCGAGAAACTCCGGGTTGGATAGTACAGGATACCTCACGCCTTCTGAATTCAAAATAACACTGATCGCCTCAGCGGTTTTGACCGGTACTGTACTTTTTTCGACAATGATCGTACCCGGGCGTGCATACTGCCCAATGCCCCTGGCCGCCAACTCCCAATACTGTAAATCAGCAGCCATACCTGCACCTTCTCCGTATGACTTTGTTGGAGTATTTACGGAAACAAATATCATATCTGCTTTTTTATAATGTTCTTCAGTCGGGACAATAAAATGCAAATTCTTGCCCCGGCATTTCTTAACGATTTCATCAAGACCGGGTTCAAAAACAGGCAGCTGATCTGAATTCCAGGCATTTATACGTCCCTGGTTTAAATCGCCAACATATACAGTTACATCCTTGCATTTTTCTGCTATTTTAGCCATGGTTGGCCCGCCCACATAACCGGCGCCTAAGGAGAGAATTGTTTTGGTTATCATAGTAATATTAGAATTTTTATTTTTATCAATTGTCTAACTAGAATTTAATCTTAGGAATTATCAGTAGGCTCCTTCCCTCTTTATAACTACTAAAAATGTTTTCATCAAAATTGTAAAATCTAGCCAGACTGACCAGTTCAAGACATACCATGTATCTAATTTCACCCGTTTATCGTAGTCAAGCTCACTTCG
>JAGRNJ010000057.1 GCA_020440825.1 Leptospiraceae bacterium
AAATGAAAAAGTAAAGAAAAGAAGAATGCCAAATCTACATCTTCAGGAGGGCAGACACACTTGACCGGACACTACCATTTAAAATGGATGGAAAATAACCTACAAAAGGAATATTCATATGTATTGCCATAGCCTAATAGTCTCTAAAGATGAGAAAGAATTTGAGATTCCTTGCGAAGATATGGCTACATTTGATGGAGTAGGTATCTGGCCGTATGACTTGGGGATAAAAGAACCAGATTGTTCAGATATTATTGAAGCTCTTTTTTTTTGGGGCTAGAAGACAGGGATTTAAATTCAGGCTCTATATAACAAATGAACATTTTGAATCAAATTAAATAGAATTATAATCCCTAATAAGTCACTTTGACCGATCCTTGCGGCGGGAGCAGGTTTGGCGTTAAAAAAGAATAATAGAATAAATAGATTAAAAAAAATGTAATTTTAAAATTGATTGGTTTGATTCAAGTAATGACAGAATAACTCCATACTCGAAGGAACACCTGGAGTTTAATCATAAAAGGATTCATTGACCGCCCAAAGCATGAATGGAAAAGCCTTGTATCAAAAATGAGAGCAAATAAAGTAAAAGAAATAATCAAAGATGGCTTTAGTAAGCTGAATGAAACAATTATTGCAGACTTGATGAACTACGTCAAAAAGCCGAGCAATGGAGAATTAAATAGAATATGGAGAGACGGCATAGTTCACTTTGGCCTGTTGACGCCAAATGAGTTTACGGTAAAACATAAATTAAGATTATTGGAATCTAATCTTACTTATTTACGGAAATAGTGGGAAGGGCAAGAGAGGCGCCTGAACAAAGTTTACTGAGGTAACGTGTTTGACAATTCAGAGATCAATTTTTTAACTGTAGGCATTATGATACAGTATTTTGCTTTTCCTGAAATAGGCTTGGGTATTCAAAAAGGATTAGGCGAAATTGACATACAATCAATGTATGAATTTGCGAGAAATTATTTATTGGGTGACAAACAATGTAAATTTCATTATGTTATTGTTGATACACGGGAAGCAGAGATTAAATTTAGTGTTGAAGAAATGATCGAATACTCGCAATGGTTAATAAAAAATGAAAATACAGATTCAGTAATTGAATATTTGTACCTGGCAACTTCTGCACAGGCAACAGCATATTCTATGATACTCGGGAATTTATTCAAAGATCGGGCAGTCAGTAATATTTTTTTTACCTTAAAGAAAGCACTTGCATACATCGACTTAGTCGATCATTATGATGAGATAGGTTCGTTGATTAAAGATGACAATTCATTTTTGTAGAAATTATAGAAAAGCCATATTAAATTCAAAATAGTTCCGCTTGAATGTACTTGACAAAGCAGAAATAAACCGGAAGAAAATTATCGAAAGTACAAGATAATGTTAATTTTGTTTGCTTTTAACTGTTTATACATAAGATATTCAGAATGGTTAAAGAGAAGTTTGCTCAAAAATTGAAATAAATTAAAATACCTTGCAAGTAGGTCTGTAATTTGACTTTAAGGTGTGTTTAAAAGAAAATTGATTGGCTGGTTTATAGCCTTCCTTGTTATTACCGTTCGCGCAACCTGCAGAGTACGATTTCACAATGATATACGACCAGATTTAAGAAGAAAAAAGCAAACCTATATTTATGCTGTCTTGCATAGCCAACAAATGGCGGCCATCTTTGGTCGAGAACGTAGAACAGGGGCCATGGTTTCGAAGTCAGCAGACGGAGAGATTCTAGTGCCCAGTTTACTGATTCGCGGAATTAAGCCTTATCGAGGTTCTTCGAACAAAGGGGGAATCAAAGCTTTTGAACAGATGGTTTTACATTCTTCAAAGGGATTGCCTACTTATCTCGCAGTGGATGGTCCCAAGGGACCCAGGGGATTCGTTAAACGAGGAGTAGCTGATCTGGCAAAAGCATCCGGTTCTTCCGTTTTGGTGCTGATGGCTATTCCTTCGAAACGCTGGATTCTGCACAAAGCATGGGATAGATTTCAAATTCCTAAACCATTTTCGACTATTGATATTACTTTTGCAGAACCCTTGGAATTTAAATCAGATGAGTCGGTACAGCAATTTCGGGAACGTATCAACCTTGTCTTGTTCGAGCAAGAGAAAAAGTATGATCCTGAAGAAGTTGTATTTTCAAAGACGAGCATTCAAGATTAATACTTAAATCAGGATTCGTTTTTTGAATTTTCGAATTTAAAAATGCCATGAAAACACTGGTGAGAAAGCCAGGTTTTCTCCCACTGGAAGTTCATTGGTAAGCCAATATGAAAAATTTACCCCGAAAACAATATTCGAAATTGCATAAACCAGATTGAGACCCGGTACGACCATAAATCTGCGGCCAGTTTCCTGACCAGAATAATTTGCATTCAGAAAGTTGATAAAGGGCATAATGTGCACATCGTCCAGCACGGGAATGGCAACACTGAGACCTGGCCCGTATCTTACCATCGTTGTCGCTGCATTTTGAACAGAACTACCCGGCTGGTTTATCGCATTCGAGTAACCTATGACATCGGCATTCATGGTTAATGATGTCTGTGGAAAAAGATAGTAGCCGGCAAAAATTCCTGCTCCAGCCCCTCGCTCTTGAAAAGTTAAACTTCCGCCAATTGCCCAACAGCCTAAATCGAAAGCGTATCGATCACAATCAGTGTTATGTTTTGAATTAAAGATTTTGGGGCGGAACGCCCACGACTCTGAGCTAGCGGCTATAAGAAGTATGAGTATGAAGAATCTTTTCACATACAATAATTGAAAAGAAGCAACAGGCCACAACAAATTTTTATTCTGCAGGTACATTTTTTATAGATAGTTCATAAAAAATACTGTAAGCAGTGTATTTGAAAATTACTTGTACAAAGTGAAGACGAAAACCGATAAACAATACGGCCTTTTAAAAATATTGGCATTGTCAATTATACCCATACATTTTGCGGGTTTATCTGCAAGAGAAATGGCAGACTATACCGCAAAGAATGAGGTACGGGTGGCCAGCTCGACCTCAGCTTTAGTTCTAACCAATTCTCTGGCAAATACTCTTGTGTCTTCTACTTCGAATATAAATGCTTCGTTACCTGTTATTTCAACCGGAGCATCTTTATACTGGGGGTATATTGTTTCACCTCGTACCGTTTTTGGGGTCAATATGGCTTACCGCTATGCTCCGGGTTATAACTCTTATGCCCAGTTTATTGCGGGCCTGCAGTCACGAATCTATTTTTCCAGAGAAGTGGAACTTATTTTTAGACCCTTTGTTACATACGGGTTTCAAGCGATTACAACTTATTTGACAGTGGCGGATGACCCTGCGCTCGGGCAGACAGGTCAGCATAGAAGTATACATCTTGGTCTCGGTTCAGATCTGTTTGAAGATTTTTATTTTGAAGTGCTGTATGTATACTCACGTTTCTCATCATTCGGAAAATTCGGTTCAATTGCATTTGACAATGCCCAGATTGATTTTGGCTATAAGTGGGTTTATTGATCGCTCAGCGCATGATGACTTTTACAGGATCTCCGTTATCGCCCATTGCATTTCTTAAAACCAGCCCACGCCCGGGAATGATCAGGGAGCCTTGAACTCTTGTGTTTCCGGTTTTAAAATAAGTTCGAATGGGAATTACTTTTTTCAGCTTAAATGTATCCGCAGTGTAAATATGAATTCCTGAATTTCGTACCCAGATAAATTCATCGGGCGACCAGAATCCGCCGGTGTGTCCATAGGTACCAGCCTTGACAGATTTTAATTTTTTGCCGTCATTTGTAGAGAGAATCTGCAGCTCGCCGGTTTTAGCAGATACTAGAATGAGCCGCGAGGCATCCGCCGAGATATCAAAACCATATGTTGCAGGGGGAATCGACAGTGAGACCAGTGCCCCAGAGTGAACATCAAAGATCGCTCCGTCGGCCAGTTCTTCGTCGTAACCAAGCAGTACAAGTTTGCCGGTTCCTGAGAAGGCATTATTGCGCGAAGGTGGGAAAGTAGAAGTATATTCTTTTATCTTTTGCACCCCGGCCGAATTGACTGCCCATATTTCATTTATTGAATTTTTAGATTTAAAATCAGCATTATATGTTGCAAAATAACCGGTTGATTTTTCATCGAGAAAGCCGATTGGTTCAACTTTGTAGAAACGATTTTCTTTAGACCGAATCGATTTTATTTCTGTGGCTGATAAGATCTGGTTATTGCGAATGTTCCAGGTAACAATAAAGAATTTTTTTTCGGATATTTTATAATGACGGTTTTCAACCAGAAACGCTGCCAGGTCAGTGGATCGATCAAAAAATAGAAATTCTGAAATACTCAGTGCCAGGGTTGAGCCACCATGGGTTTCTGAGCCGGCCGCAAGTTTTCCTTTGTTTTTTTGAAAATATTCCAGGAAAGGCACCGGTAAAGTGAATCGCTTGCCTGATGGTATTTCCATAAAATGAAAAGCTGCAGGCTCCCGAATCGGTGCTTTGCCAAGATACAGTAGGTTGCCCCTATCAACCAGCTGAAACTGGTCTGTTTGGCCAATGCCGATCGTCTCATCACTTGGGGTGCCAATCATGAATTCATGTACAATAGACTGAGAATATAATGGCATAAATAAAAGACTCAGAAAAATCATTCCGAAGCGCATCTTTTTCGGCAGGCAGATTTTGGACATAATGGATGTTACAGGATAAGGCACAAAAGCGCAAGAAAAAAGTGAACCTAAGTGTCAAAAAAACGTCAAACACAACAATAATAAATGTGCCAGCAGACTGGCTCTAACAATCGGAGGAAAAATGAAAAAAATATCACTCAAAGTAATGGCGGCGATGGTTGTATTCTCAATGATCGGGTTACAGGCTAAAACTTACCCCAACAATCCGGCGGGTGTAAAGGTAACCATTCCTGACAGTTGGCAAGTATCGGGAGATGCAATGTCTTTACACGCACAAACCAAAGACGGTAGTGTTGGACTGTCTTTTGTAGTCATGGACTCGGGAAGTCTCGATGCCGCAATGGATGCTTTAGATGCAGAATTGAATAAAATAATCACTGATTTTGAAGTAGATGAAGAAGCTGAGCAGATAACTATCAATGGTATGAGTGCCGTTTCTATCGATGGTCATGGTATAATTGAAGGTGAAGAAGCCCATGTCGGCTTAATGCTTATTCAATCTCCTACCGGGAAAATTGTGATGGTACTGGGGGCTGTTGCCGCTGCTTCGTGGAGCAAACATGAACCTGCAATCATAAAAATCTTTCAAAGTATCAAACCTCTTTGAAAAAATAATGCAACGACCAAGGTCAGTAAATTGTATTACTGCTCAAAAGTTTAATGGCAAAGCAAGGTATTTTGTACCTTGCGGCCATGCAAATTGTAGATACTGTGAGTCTCGTGCAGATTAGTCTGCGATAAAATATTTCAATTCTATGAGATATGATTTTCAGCTATTCAAACTTATTTTTTAAGAACAGGATATAAATCTCAAAGGAAACTCTGAGACGCTTTTTTAATGAATCAATAACTGTAAATTGGTATACCCAACAATCTTACTTTAGAGGTATTTTTTGAAGTGGTAATAGAAAATAGCAGTTTCAGAATCGAGAATTTTTTCCAGTTGTTGGCCCGTTCTTCCTGGTATTGCCAAAGAAGGCCCCAGAAAGACCCATAGGAATGGTAATCTTTTTCAACTAATTTACGGTATTCATAAAGGGTACCCAATAGAAAATAAGTTGAAGAATCTTGAGAAGGCGAGTAATCACGGTAGAACAGTGTACCAAGCAGCACCATATCAAATTTATCAGAATTTTCATGGTAAGACAAGCTCAACAACGGCAATGTGGTCAATACAAAACCAGAATTGAAATCTGCATAAAAATAAATTGGTATCAAAGTAGTGAGAAAATTCCCCAAAGATGAGCCTGAGCTTTGCCAGTATAAGAGTCCTAAATGCATAACGTGAGAATCATCCTGAAGATTCAGGTATCCGCCCAGATAATACCCGAGAGAAAAAGAACTTTCATTTTGCATGAAATCTGCTGTAATCAAACAAAGCGCAAAACAGTACTCAGTAGAATTGTCCATTTTATGTTTTTCGCGTGACATCAAAAGTGCTGCATTCCAGTAGTCTGTGTATTCATCTTCAGAAGAGTAGTAGCCTAACGTGTATGTCGCCTTGCGGTCGATATCCGTAGATTGATAATACAGAGGCAATAGCATACTCCATTTTTGGGTTACTTCGTCTCCCCAGCCTGCCACACCGCCGATAAGGCTCCATTCTTTTTCTGTCGAACGGTAGAAGCCCGAAATAAATAAAGGCAGAATTATTGTTTTCGATTCGTCATCGTCAAAGTAAAACCAAAGCGGATTATAGATACTGAAATCCCGGGCGGAGTGATTACCTGATTGATTGATTTCTGTATTCGTATAATAAAGTAAAAACGGTAAAATCATTGAGTGACTGTCTGTTGAATCATCATCCTGCTGCCAGAAACTGGATGTCGAATAGTACAGTAATGGAATTACAGGAGCAAACCTGGTAGTCGAGGTTTCCCGCCAGTTGTTTTTATTATTTTTTTCTTCTTCATTGATAGAGGCTTCATTATCTTCGACTGCCAGTGCCTCAGCATTTTGAAATTCACTACTATTTTCGAACTGTGAAAAAAGAAGACTCAGAAAATAAGCAGATGAATTGGTTGTTGTCTTTTCTGTTCCTTGAATCCAAAGGGGCAGAAACCGGCTGCCAGAAGAATTGTCATCATAGTACCAGTTGACAAGCGGCCAAAGAATGCTGCGTTCATGATAGGCCCTCGAAAATTCATCTTCCTGCCAAAAAGCGATGAGACCGTATGCCTTAAACCAGTCTGTTTTGTCCCGTACATAGCCGTACAGAGGTACAGGCAAGGTGGTAAAATAATCCAGTTCTTCAGCATGATAGGAAAAAAATAATGGAGTCATGGCCAGACGCTCATCATCCTTCTCTGACCAGGTTAACCAGGCAAGTGGGAAGGCACGAAAGTGACGTCGTTCATCCACCTTTTCCCAACCGTATAAACCGAATAAGAATTGCAGAGAATAGTATCTCAGGGATGTTTCTTTGCTGAGCCGTGTATCCGGAGAAATAACAGTTGGTTGGTGATCAGCAATAATTTCTGCGGTGATTAAGTCTCCTCGCATTGGTACTCGACTTGCTATACTGAAAATGTTGTAGAGCCAGGATATTTCTGTCTCAAGATACCAGTATTCGTTCTGGTTAATGACACCTTCAGGTGCAGCACTCGTACCGGCACTAGCCGGAATTAGAGACCCTGCGCTTCTGTTCCAGAAAATTCCGATCAGATCGAGATGAATAGATTTGCGGGCAGAAGTGTAGTCGAATGTAAATGGCAGCCAGAGTTCCCCGCGGTCTCTCTCTCCCTCCCAATGCCAATACAATGGAACCAGATTTTTTTGAACGGTTATGCCGTTCTCTTTTCGTGAGTACCAGGGTCCCAGCCAGGTTATTTCTGTGATTGGGTCTTGATAGAAATAATAGAAGAGTCCGTAATGACTTACTGAATTGGCGGATGGATTTTCTGGGTTTTCATCTGGTTCCCTTGATGTGGCGTAGAATGGAAGAATGGCCCAAAAATTTTCTGTTTTGAAAAATAAAGGAAGAATGTACAAATTTGTCATTTTGAAAGAATCATTTGAAGAACGGCGGTTCTTGTAATATACCAGAAGAGCGGCCAACCATGAATTCGAATTCTGTTCTGAAAATGAAAACCAGAAAGGCATCATATGAAAGCTCGATGACGAATCGGTAACAGAGTTCCAATATGGACCAACCAGTGTAGAGCGGGATTGCTCTGAACGCTGCACATATAAGAGAGGTGCAGCATATTGGTACTGTGTTTCAGTGCGTGAATACCACCAACCGGGCAACACTACAGTGAGTTCTAAGTGTGAAGTGTTTACATAGGAAATCAGAGTGGCATATGTGGTTGAGCGAAGATTTCTGTTATAGTACCAGGCAGGCAATAGCCACTGCAGTGAGTCATCATCAGTATAAAAATAGTGCAGAAGAGAAAAATTTTCGCGGGAGTTCTGGTCTTCTTCTAAAATTGTTTTATTATAAAAAAAAGGGAACAGAAAAAAGTCAGATGAATTATTTTCATTAGATTGAAAATAATTGAGAACCTGCAGACGATCTTTATTTTCGATTTTACTGCTTTTCGAGTGAAATAGAGGAAACAATGTGAATGAACTGTACTTCGGGTAATCAGTGGAATGCAGTAGAAACAGGGCCTCCCAGCGATAATGGTCCTGCCAATCTTCTAACTCAAAAAGGAGTAAACGAATCGGAACTTTTTCTTCGCGTTCACTGCCGTATAATGTTGGTTCTTTGTGCTCTGACCAGTCTGAAAAAAAAGCTGCACAAAGATTCTGGGTAGTAAGGGAAATTGCCATAAATATAAAATAACGCAGGTGATTCAGAAACATTGAGGTACTCGTATATTCGACGATTTTTTGGGGACGATGTCTAAAAAAAATATGATTCAGGCAGGTCAAATTGAAACAAATTGCTCTTTTTAGGGTATTCCCTATTTATGAGATGCAATAGGTTTATACCGGGTACGAAAACAAAAGTAGACAATGTCTGGGAGGTTCGCGTGCCGAATGAGATCTGGTCGAAGGTAGTGCGAGCGGCGGAGCTTGAAAATAAGACGTTTTCCTGGATTGTACGGTGGTGTGTTTTTACAGCTTTGCAGGCTAAAAATCGGAAATCATTTTTAGCGGCCGTTACGGAATTCCGTAACAGGGGAAACGTAAATGCTTCCAATACCGAGACTCATCACAGATGTCAATTATGCCTGTACGGCCAGGACCAAACTTGGCTAAAACTGACCTCCATTGAGCTGGAAACATCGGTAACTTGCCTGATTTTATCGGCCTTAACCCTTTTTCTCGGAGATTTTCTTCTGGAGAAGGTCTCTTCACGGGATATTTTGGAGCATGGAATTAAAATTATGGCCAAATGCAATTTAGAGATCAAGTTGCTTGGTGAATATCCTGAGAAAATTGAACGGCAATTTTTAAACTCCATAAATATCGTTCAAAAAAATATTCGTTTAGGTGTTATAAAGCTGAAATACTCTTCGTAATAGCGGGGCTCGACCCGTTTTGCACTGCAATGTGCATACTCGAAAAAGAATCAAAAAGCTTGGCAACGCACATACAAACAATCATTCGGCCTTATGCAGAATTATCAACTGACCAAGAAAAATGACGAACTGCACGAAAAGGCTTCAGAAACCCTTGCAAATGCTTTCAGCGATGATCCAGTCTATAAGTGGGTACTTTCAGAATCAAATGATTTTCAACGTTCGATTCGGTTCTTAACTTCTATGATCATATCCATGTGCAACTCAAAAGGTGAGGTTGATACTTTGATCGAAAATAATACTGTCATCGGTGTCGCAGCCTGGCTAAAACCAGGAACATTCACTGGACTTTGGGACTCCTTGACCTCGGGATCAGTGATGGCCCCTTTTGAAATCGGCATTTTGGGAGCCGAAAGAGCAATGATGTTGATGGATTACAACAATACGGAACGTCGCAGGCACCTGGGGAATGAACCGGCCTGGTATTTATGGCATGTTGGTATTCTTCCTGAATTCAAAGGGAAAGGATTATTGCGATCATTACTGGCACCGAAGCTCAAATTAACTGAAACTCTCTACCTCGAATCATCTAATGAAATTAATGTCCCAATTTATGAAAAACTCGGTTTTGAAAAATTAAAGGTCCATTCCAGAAAAGATCTTCCATTGCTGGTTCCTATGGTTCGAAAATCAGAAGTTGTCACTAAACGATAAGCAACTAATCTCTCAAGATTTTAAAACTTATTCAACAATTTATGATTCTATTAGGAAGCATAAAACTTTATTTTTTGTGTGAAGTTTTTAGAAAGGTTTTCGACCTAAAAGTTGTACAGTTGCACTTTCACCTTTGTGTCCTGTACCTTCTTGAACATTGCGAATTGTCTCCCGCAAAATTATAAATTCGAAATCAAAAAACTCTTTCATTAATATATCTTTTGTCAATAGCATATCCTGGTCCTGGGGGCCTCCGGTTTTGTAGGCCAGCTGATCGGGAGTGTATGCTTCCAAGGCAATCCATCCGCCGGGTTTTAAAGCCGAAATAACCTGTTCATGCACTTTCTTTCTCAATTGAGAAGGAAGGTGGAACCAGATCGAGACAATAACATCCCACTTTTCAATGCCGAGATCGACTTGCTCAATATTTGTCTGCCAGCATTCTATCTTCAATGATTCAGTCCCTGCCCACTTGCTGAGTTTCTGCAGTGCCACTTTTGAACTGTCCAGAGCGGTTACCTTGAATCCCTGCTTTGCAAGGTAGATAGAATTGCGGCCTTCCCCTTCACCGAGACTGAGTATTTCAGCCTGTTCAGGAAAGAATGCAGATACTTCTCTTAGAAAGTCGTTTTCAGATTTTCCATACAAAAATTCATGTTCAGAATATTTTTGATCCCACTTTTCTATTTTAGCTACCAATCTGTTGCTGTCAATTGATTTCTTTAACCAATCTTTAGTTGCAATCAGTATTCTGATTTACTTTACTGACAGTTAAAATGTTGTATAATGCCTTATGCAGGCACCCATGACCCAGTCGCTTGGTATTCTGATCGTTACGGCTGCGGCTCTTTCAATCTTGCTGCACAAAGTAAGAATGCCCGGTCTTGTTGTCTACATGTTTACAGGCCTCATTTTGGGGCCGGCAACCGGCTTGATTACCAGCAATGAAATGCTCAATTTAATTTCAGAATCAGGAATAGTTCTTCTTCTTTTTCTGGTGGGTCTTGAGATCAGCATTGAACGGGTAAAAGACATTGGTAAGATTGCAATTATTGCGGGCGGAGGGCAGGTTACGCTAACATTTGTCCTCGGATATATACTGACAAAAGCTTTAGGGTTTTCACCGATGGATGGCTTTTATCTCGCTACAGCTTTTACTTTTTCGAGTACTGTAGTAGTTGTTAAATTACTAGACCAGAAAGGCGATCTCGATAAACTCTACGGCCGAATTGCAGTCGGCATTTTTTTGGTGCAAGACATTGTAGTTATATTTCTTTTAACAGTCTTATCTGGTATAGCACAAATTCAAGAACCGGGCATTATTGAAATCGCCTGGGGTTCGGGCAAAGCACTTCTGGGGCTGGGCGCTCTATTGCTTTCTGTAATCACTATTGCTCGCTGGATTTTACCGGTACCTTTTCGTTGGGCCTCCCGATCTGCTGATACTTTATTTATCTGGAGCTTGGCCTGGGTTTTTGCTATAGTGCTACTGGCTGAGCTATTTCATTTGTCAGCAGAAGTGGGAGCCTTCATGGCAGGGATTGCACTTGCCCAGCACAGTTATGCAGAAGATCTTCGTCGAAGAGTGCATCCGGTCATGAATTTTTTCATAATTGTATTTTTTATATTGCTGACTGTACGGATGGATTTCTCTTATTTATCGTCTCAGCTTTTTGACGGATTTATTTTCTCGATTTTCGTTTTAGCGGGAAAATTTCTGATCTTTTTACTTATTTTGAGACGCATGAAATACTCGAGCAGAACATCATTTTTAACTTCAATCACTGTAGCTCAGATCAGTGAATTTTCATTTATTTTCGCGGCAACGGGTATTGCAAGTGGCAAAATAGGCCCCCAGATTTTATCTTTGATTTCTTTAGTCGGTATCATTACTATTTCAATTTCATCTTATTTGATAATTTACTCAGAAAAAATATTCAAGTTTCTTGTATCTATTAAGTTACTTTCTGAGAGTGATGATGCTGAGTCAGAATATACTGATGGGCGGTCTGTAATTGTAGTCGGTATGAATCCTTTAGGCAGAGCTATTGTCGATCGCCTTGTAAATCGTGGGTTTCAGGTTCTGGCCATTGATACAGATTTACGAAAGTTACAGGGGCTTTCATGCAAGGCCATGCATGGCAATGTCGAGTATATGAGTACTCTTGAAGAGGCAAATTTCAAAAATGCAGAATTGCTGATTTCAGCTCTCCAGATTGAAGACACAAATAACCTGCTGGCATTTCATTGTGAGAAAAACAAAGTCCCTTTTGCAGTGCATGCTTCTGACCCCTCAATGAAAGATGGCTTGCTTGCAATAGGTGCAGATCATATTATAAGCCCTAAAGAGTCTGTTATTTTGACCTACCAGCGTTGGCTTATGGAAGAAGGTAATTTGTGACAGAGATTGCAGTTTTTTTAAGTGCCGCAGCTGTAGCCTTTGGTATTTCACGATTGGCAGGGATTCCTGTAGTAGCGATGCTTGTTGCAACCGGGCTTGCAATATCAATGTTTGTCAAGTTACCGACCAATGTTTTACAAACATCCATGGAGCTGGGACTTTCGTTTCTTGTTTTTTCGATGGGAATTGAATTATCGCCCGAAAGATTTAAAACAAGAATGTGGCCCATAGCGGTAATTTCTCTTGGCCAGATTCTTGCTGTTGGTTTTTGTTCATTTATTATTACAACCTTAGCTGGTTTTTCATGGCAACATGCTGTCCTGATTTCTCTCGCTCTTTCTGCCTCTTCGACCATTGCCGTTGTCAGGCATTTACGAAAGCGCTCTCAACTCTATGAACCATTTGCCCGTCTTGTACTCGGTGTTTTATTGATTCAGGATACCTTGATGACCGTTTTACTGGTGTTGTGGCAAAAATGGGAGCAAAATGCCGGCTTAGGGCAGGTTGCATTTTCACTCGCCTTTATTTTATTACTTGCTGTTACTATGCATCAGTTCATCATTCCATGGCTGGTCAGGAAATACGCAGATGATTCAGAGCTAACCTTATTGATTGCGCTAGCGGTGTTATTCGGTTTTCTGGGACTTTCTGACCTTCTCAATTTACCCACTTTGGCTGGTGCATTTGCCGCCGGTTTTTCGCTGAGCGCATTTCCGGTGAATGGTTTAATGCGAGCTCAATTGGGATCAATTACAGATTTTTTTCTGGCATTTTTCTTTATTGCGGTTGGTGAGCTGATTACTATCCCCGGACTAAAGGGCCTTTTGACAGTAGTTGCACTGGTATTCATGCTGTTTGTCATTACGCCCCCCGTGGTAATGATCATATCAGAACGGTTCGGGATTTCGACTCGTTCATCAATTGAGAGTGGCCTGCTGCTTGCCCAGGCCGGTGAATTATCATTAGCTGCAGCTTTATTTTCATTAAGTGCAGGCAGAATTGATTCTGAAATATTTTCAATAATTGCCCTGACGACTGTCATCAGTATGGCGATCACTCCGTTAATTGCGACCGATTCGATAACTTTTAAATTGATGCACTACAGGCCTTTTGCACGAATCAAGAATCGAGAATTTGCCAATTACCGGGGGCATATTATTATAGTAGGCTATGGTACTGTAGGGAAAAGAATTTTACCCGATCTAATGGCCAGCAAAAGACCGGTCATAATTATTGATGATGACTCAAAAGTAGTCGCAGAATTGCGCAAACAAGGTAAAAATGCCATGGTGGGTGATTGTACGAATATAGAGGTACTGAACTCAGTAGCCCTTACATCAGCGCATACCGTATTCACCTTTTCACGCCGGCTTGATGATTCGCTTTTTCTGTTGAGGCAGGTGAATACTCAACAGGTAAGGGTCATTGTAAGAGTTTTTGATGATCTTGCGGCACAGGCAGTTCAGGATGCCGGCGGCATTGCCCTCAATACCATGCAGGATGCAGTAGATTCTTTTTTAGCATGGCTGGGAAGTGACTACCAAAGATTGATGGCACGTAGATTAACCGAATATAAGGCCAGTTAATTCATTGCATGGAATGCAATTCAAAATTTGTAAAACAAATTATACTAATTTGTGTTCTCTTCTGTCCATGTTTCTACCCGATCGAGACAACCCTCGAATCTCTGTTCACATTCATTCAGGCATGAAAGTTCTCTCGATGGTATATTTGAGTCACCGGGAGCAAGTAGCTGAGTTGCATCAAGACGACAGTTCTGGCTGCAATTTCTGTAAGTTTCATTACATGCGGTAGTACGAACATTTATTTTTCCGCATTGGGTTGAATGCAAAATGCAAATAGTAAGAAAAATTACTGAAATTACATTTCTCAGATTACACAGTGCCTGCATAATGAGATTATCGGATTGTATTCCACGGAACAAAACATTTTGATGACAAAAAACGGTTTTTACTCAACAGGTAAAAGATCAGCAGGGGGCAGGTCTGTCGGGCGGATGGCTCCGAGCTCTGCCATATTATTATCGCCATCAAAAGTTCGAATTCCGGGATTAAAGGCGTCTCGAACTCCCGCATAGATAAATCGTTCACTATCTGTCACCAGACCAGAAAAAAAGCCTGTGGAGTTACGAGAAATTTCGGTAATGGCTCCACTGCCGGGAATGAACCTGAAAAAAACAGATTTCAGGCTTGAATCATAACCGAATCCTGCTGCAAGGGATGCTGAAATCAGTACCACAGATGAGATTTCAATACCTGCCTGCACTTCTGTTAAGGGAGAAGATAAGAAAGTGCCACTTCCCAGATCAAACTCAATGACTCCCCCGTCTAATGTATAAGGATTCAAAAACCTGCCCGGTGCTGCCATTACAAGAGTGTTTCTGAAGGTTCTTTGAATTCTTGAAATAGGGTTCAAGAAAGGAAGCTGGTAACTCTGAATAAAAACTAATGATGATCCGGATGTGTCATATTTGAGAAGAAAGCTTTGCCCTGCAGGAGGCCAGATGGCATCGTTAGCATTTCTATTCAGTCGTTGCACTGATACGTAAAGATGGTTATTGCCTGAATCAAAATACATTGAATTGGCCTCGGGCAATCCGTCATTGTCCGAAAAAGCAGACAGGTCTGTTCGGCCAATTTCATTTCCGCTAGAGTCAATCATTAACAAATAGTTTCGTCCATATAAAATTACAACGCCCCGGTCATCGGCCAGCCAGATAACCTGGCCAGGATTCGAACCTGAACCGGTAGAGACCTCAAATACAGAACGATAGCCTTGTGCAGGCAGACTGCATTGAATCGAGTCTCTTCCCAGACGATATGCTATGCAGAACTTATTTCTGCTATAATTGAGGGATGTATCTGCAAATAATTCTGAAAGACGAGTAAAAATACCCGGCGAATAACGAGTAGAAATTGTCCCCGAGCGAGTGTATAAACTTACTGCAGAGAGCATTCCACTTTGATAATCACTGCCGGCTACCATCAGTATACCATTGGCCGGAGCGTCGTTCAATACCGGTGCAGGAATATCTGCACACTGAATAGTTAAAAACGACGCTGCTAAGATCAATAATAACAAACATGTTTTTTTCACAGTAAAGCCGCCTTACAAGTGAATTCAAAATATCGACCTGGCAATGGGAAACCCAGAATATCGGCAATCAGTTCATTTCCCAGATTTCTAACCGCCAGTTGAAAATCAAAATTGTTAATCTTCCATTTTATGCCAGAATGAACATAATGACGGGAAGTTATGAAACCTGCAGAGGTATTGAACCGGTCAAGATAGACATTGCCACGAAAGTCATGTTCTAATAGAAAAGTCAACTGGTATGGAAGGTAAAACTCTACGCTTTGATATAGTGAATGCCGGGGACGGTTGGGAAGATATTTGCCAAAATAAAACGGAATTCTACTTCGGTCTCGGGCTTCGAGATAGGAGTATCGAATACTATAAAAAAAATAATCTGGAAGCGATATCTGCAATTCTGTATCAACACCTTCGCTTTGTGCCCGGCCAACATTTGTGGCAATCGAGGTTCGTTGAGTATTCGCCAGATAGAGAATTGCATTTTCCTGCCCGATAAGAAACCAGGTTGCACTAATTTTTATTTCAAAATCAAGCAGGTTTCGGCGAAACTCCAGACCGGCAGAATTGGTCAATGAAAACTCAGGACTTAAACCGTTTGAGGGCAGTATGGTAGACCCGTTTCCATAACTTTCTGTTAGATTGGGAATTCGTTCACTTGCTGCCAGTAGAACAAAGACTTCCATTCCCTGTAAAATATTTTTGTGCCATAATTCATCCAATTTTTCCAGAAGCAGCCCGACCCTCATCGCACCAGATGGGAAAGATACCAGCTCAGAGTTTTTGTTATTCGTTGTCTGTATGATCGGGCTTCTGTTCAGAGCAGACGGATTGAAAGAATCAAAATAATTATCTATCTTGCCCTGAATAGAATACCGAACCCAGTTACTTAATATGTTTTGCTCGACAGTGATGCCAGAAGTGAAATTTGCACGAGCTGCCAGAAAATCATTTTCCCTTTCCAAATAGGCGTAATCTGTGAGCAATGGAAATTGAATTCTGAAATCAGGAATTTGAAAAAAAGGGATAAACGATATACGGGGTCTCAACAAAAGTCTGCGTTCGCTTTCGAGGCCTGTGGCAAGCTCCCGGTCAGGGTCGCGCAAAAGAGTTCCTCTTGTTGTAAAGCCCAGATGAGATTCATAATGTAATTTTCCAGTTAATGCCTGTCTATGGCCAATATCAATTGTTGCCCGTTGTTCCTGTAAACGTACTGATTTTGCCGGTTGGGTAGTTGGTCCGGGGAGACCTCGTTCCCGAAAGTATCCATCGATCAGCAGGGAGAGTCCCTCTATCTCGAATGTATTTTGCAGCAAAGCGGTGGCTCCGCCTTCTTTATAATCTTCATTTTCTCTTCTCAAAAAAGCATCATCGAGTGTATTGCCAGTTGTTCCGTTATCTGAAAAATAAGTATAACTATTCGCACTGCCGGCTGCTCTTGCAAAAAACAGCATATTATCATAGAGCAGGGTACCCGATAGACTGCCTGAACCCAGAGTTGATGTGGTTCCCGATACATAAGCCTGATGTTCATTTTTTGTGTTTCGGGGTATAAGATTAATTGCCCCCCCGGGATATGTACCAGGCAGATTGGCCGGTGAGAACGATTTTACAATTTCAATAGTTGAAAAAATCTCAAAAGGAAGACTCTCAAGATTGGCCGGAGTTCCATCGGGATCAGAAAGATCAATACCGGCCAGAAAAACTCCAGTCGAACTCGCTGATGCTGAACGAATTGCCAGAGTTGAATCACTGCCCGGGGCTCCAGTTCTGTTGACAATTGTGCCGGCAGCTTTTTCCAGAAAGCGTGAGGTAGAATCTGCCAGTCCCGGTCTGGCCAGATCAAGTGAATCTGTGGTATCCTGCACAGAATTACCCGGTCGATGTGCCCGAATGACAATGGTCCCGGGTTTTTGGGAAGCATGTTCAGGATGGTCGGGATATTCTATCGCAGATAAATCAATTGTAAAAATTAGTAGTGCGAGAATGCTTTTAGATTTTGACAATCGTATATTGGTCCCGAATTCTTTTTTATAAAAAATTGATCTGAAAATTAGAAACGAAAATTTCTGAATACGGCTAGATATCATTTTGCCATGAAAAAACACAGATCGCATCAATATCGAGTCCATTCGAGGCAACAATACCGTCACTCAAAAAAGTCCCTCCGTCGACTACCTTTATAAATCGAATTGAGGTTATCCCATTATCGGCAAGAGTGTTGCCATATGTAAAGTTGAGCGGATTTCCATCGGCTCTGTTAGTGATTTCTCTGGCATTGGCGAGATCAAAGCCGTCACCCCCGGCAAAATTCCATTTGGGAGGCAAGGCGTTATTAAGATAATTGACTCTTACCGGCTTTAAGCCAACCAGATTCGATTTACCAGTGGCAGTAGTTGTGGAACCTGAATACTGGGGTGAAAATCCATACCAGGTGATCTGATCAAAAGATACTTCAACAGTTCCAAGATCCCAGCCAAACGTTCCCGTTGCCTGCTGGTTTTCAAAACCGTTTTCAAATATTTTAAAGTCAATACCTGCAGAATTGGTAACTCGAATATTTTGAATTCTAAAGATTGCCTCTTTGGCCTCGCCAATGACGAATACATCGAGTCCGCCAGAGTATTGGCCATCACCACGTGGAGGTCCGAATGCTTTTGAGGCGGGAAACCCGGCTTCAACTGTACCGTTATGAGATATCAGAGTATCGATGCACCTGGTCGAGTACAGAGTCTCAAACTCTGAGGCAAGTGTAGAACTGGGGGTTGTATCGGCGAGAGACAAATTTGTCCACGCATTTGAATTGCAGCCAGATGTTCCCTGCCCACTGAAAACGGCATCATCTGAGCCTGCATTCGCCAGCGCAAAAGAATCATAAAGGGTACTTTGTTCGCAAAGATACAATTTACCGCTTTGTAATTCATAGCGAACCCGACGAAATTTTCCCGGATCAGCACTCTCTGAGTTTAATTCTATTACAATATATGTGTCTGACTTAGAATGTATAGAATGCCCTGCATACAAAGTAGTGCTAATAGAAATATTACCCAAGGTCGGATGTTTCCACACCTTCTCGAGAGTGGGCGAGGCTGCCTGCGTACTGGAATTCTCTTGAGGGGCCGGGTCTTCGAAGCGGGCACATTGAGCAATCAAAGCCAGGTTTAAAAACAAGAATAAGCAGTTTATAAAACGATTATGCTTCATTGTCAATTTACTTGCAGTGCCTTTTTGAGCTTTCGTAAGGCCAGCAGGTTCAGACTCAGCAAAACTCCTGAATAAACCAGATCTGAAAGAAATGTATTTTTCAGGAATGGCAATCCGGCCAGGTATGCCAAGTAGAGGCCACTTAAACTTTTCTCATAAAGAGGCGAGTCGGCCCACACCCCCAGATTGCTGATCAGAAAAAATATTAACGTGGCTGAGAATGTGGTCAACAACCAGTTTACAATAGAAATTTTTCTCAAAGTTTGAGATGCCATCAGCGCAATCACAAGCCATCCGCCATATTGCCAGTACCAGCCTTCATAAAACCATACTACTCCAGGAAAATAATGCGCATACAGAATATTATTCACCATGAAATCTGACATCCAGATTGCAAGCAGAGACAAAACTGCTCCGCGTCGAAAGCCGAGGGCAGCACTACCTGCAATCGCAATCGCAGTTAACGGTGCAAAATTAGGCGGATGGGGCGCAAGGCGTGAGATGGCTGCTGTCAGTATGCCAAAGAAAAAAATAAAAAATTGGTTTGTTTCTTTCATTTTTATTGAGCTCGCGTATACTTAGTCCAGGCACCGGCCCCACAGTTGTTAGCGTCTTCATTGGCGGGGTCGAACGTATGGTTTGTTGTGTCTGCTCGTACCTCATCCATACTTGCTTTATTGAAGACCTCAGTACATAGAAAAAAAGTGTTCGCATCTGATTGATACCATTGTACCCTATCAAACACTGTATTTGTTTGTACATTAATAGTTGGCCATGAATCATAGTTGAGTTGTTTGCCAGACCGGATTGCCTTATTTGTTGTATTGTCTGCTGAATTCAACGATAGCGGGTACTCAGACTTAGGGTCTGTCCCGATTCGGTTTTTTTTATTCCAGGATGTCTCTGTGATAACCTCGGGTTGGCTTTTGGTACTGTCATCCTCAGAATACCAGGTCCCTTGAATCTCAATGGTTTTACTCTGCTCTTCATTGGCACAGGCTCCCATCAGGGTAATGAAGATCGCCCCCATTAGTAGCTGCGATTTTTTTCTGAAGGGCGATTTAGGCCCTTTCAAATTGTCTTTTGTTGTTTTCATTGAAATTTCCTTTCATCAAATTATTTTGAGAAAGAAGGATGGCTACAAAGGTGTATGTATACACCGTAGGTCTGGATGGCTCTGCCGTAAATAGCAAGGCCGACAAAGAGGCTTTTGTAAATTGAATTGCAAAAGCTTTCGGATAACGCCAGTTCGCGTAGCTATATCTCCAGAAGTTCCCGACTTATTTCTGCATTTGCCAGGCAAAATGCTTCAAAATACGGTTGCGCGCCAGCGCCGGATTCTCACCGGTCTTCCTTCTACTGGATTTTTGTCCAGCTGGCTACGGTTTTCCATAGCTAACCGGTCGTAAACAAAAATTATTTATAGAATTGAAAAAAAATGAGAAATTGTGAAACAAATTTGCTTTTTGGGGGTATATCCTGTATATGAAATGCAGAAAACAACCACCTTATAAGATTCCTGAAAAAATTGCAAATGTTTGGGAGGTCATAATTGACAAAGAAACTTTCGCACAGATCGTGCAAGCCAGAAACAAATCGAAGAAAACCTACTCCTGGGTGGTTCGTTATTGCCTGTTTAAGCTCATTCGAAATCCGAAGCGAATGCAAAAATTGACAGCTATGGAATTCCATAGCGGTCCCATCCCAACCCGAGCTACTGGTCATCGATTGCAACTCTGCCTGTATGGTGATGATGAAAAACTCGTTAGAATCCTTGCAACCCAGGTCGGTGTTACAGTTTCTCGACTTTTGAGAACTGCAATAAAAACGTTTCTCTGTGCTTTTTGTGTGAAGTTTATTCAGAAAACTTTATGCTATATTAAGAATTTCAAGCGCCTATATTTTGAATTTTGCAGATCTAAAGAAAGAAAGCAAATGCTGCAGTTTGAAAATGAGAGCTACTCTTTGCGAGACTATTTCTGCGTTTCCCGGTAACCTTCGGGCCGGGTTTTCCAGCGTCGATGCAGCCAGAAATACTGGTCAGGTTTTTCCATGACTCTCTTTTCAAGGGCAGAGGTCCACTTTCTGGTCCCTTCGAGAATCAAGGCATCGCGTTTGCTGCGGTTGTTGACTTCAGCATCTCTCGAGTAGTCATGTACCAGTTCCAGACGAAAATCAAATTTACCTTTCCCTGCGTATGTACAGGTCAGTAAGAAAAGTTCAGCTTTCCCGATAATCGAGAGCAGGGCCGCCCC
>JAGRNJ010000058.1 GCA_020440825.1 Leptospiraceae bacterium
GGATTTAATACTTATATTTAACCTTCTACTGATTTCCGAAGAAGTAATTACCTGCGGATATCTGGTTATAGACTCTTTAAGTATGTAAGAGAAGTAAGCTCTGGGTAATTTGAACTTATGTAACGGAGTTCCGGAAAGTCTGGATTGTTGCTTATGACATTCCGGACATCTTAATATCAGTTCTCTACTGCCATCTGTTTTAGTAAGTAAAGAACCACAGCAAGTTTTCGGATAGAACTTCTGAAGAATCTTATCAGTGAGGTTTGAATAAAAGTTATAGTCTATCTGGTCTTTAGAAATAAGTCTCTTATAGGTTATTTGCGGTTTATGTAGTAAAAAAATATGGCTCAGAGGGGGTTCTGTTCCCGAATGTAAGGCAGTATTAGTCATATATCCCATTTATCTTGATTATATATATTTACAAGGATTTTATGATTGTTACTCTGGGCTTGTCGCCACTGCGTAAGCCTATGCTGAGACTAGAAAGCGAACCGGTATCTTGTGAAGCTATAATTACTAGTGTAAGCTCTGGGCCATTGAGAGAAGGCAATAATTGTGACCAATAAAAACTTATCATCGTTTAACCAACTTTTACCATATAGAATTGAATATGCTGAATTTAATGTTCAAATAAGAGAAACTTTTCGGAGTATAATCATTGATCAGTATAACAAAGGTAATGACTGGCGTAAAGTTGCGTCAATTCTATATCATTCAGCTGATAAATTACTTAAAATATTTCCAGAAAAGTCAAAAAAGGAAATTCAAAAACTATATGACTGGTATGAATTAGCTTTTATGGAGTTTATGATTCTAAATGAGAACAGTAAACTACTTCCATTTGACGGCTCAACTGAGGAAGTTCCTAAGTACTATATAATTTCAACGGGTGTCACAAATTGTAAAAAATGTAAAAAAATTGATGGAACTATCCTTAGACAGATTGCGTTTAGTAAAGTTTTGCAAAATCAAAGTGAGAAACTTAAAGATTACAATATAATTGATGATCATACTAAATTAGCAATATGGGTAGGAAAGAACACTGGTGTATCCATTCTACACCATCTCGGATGCAAAATCGAATATTTACCTATAGATATTCATAAACAATATTATGATAAAGAATTAAAGTCAATCCAATTTAAGGTAAATAAGTTTTTTGAAAAATATTTAGCTGATACATTCAAAGAAGCTGTAAAGAAATCTAGAGATAAAACCAAACAAAAGAATGAAAAGATTCTATCTGATCAACGCAAAGGAATTTATAAAAGACCTTCCGATTACATTGAGCACAAAACCTATATTGTACAAACTGAGTCTCAGGAAGGTCGCTTACTAAATGTTGATGGAAAATTATACAAAGAAGTACCCCAAACTGCTTTTAGTGACGAACTTGAAGTTTGGAGGAAAAATCGAACTCTCCCCATACCTGTTCCAATTGGTAGTTCGGACCATCAAAAAATGCTAAACGGAATAATAAATTTAGATAGCGATTAATTTTATAGACTTGATATTAGTTGACAAGGGAACGAATAGGTCATCGACTGTTTCTAATTCGATTCAGACATTGCGAACGATGACATCTCCGTTGATTAATAACTCTATTTTTGGTTTAGTTGGTAGCTAGAAAATTGGTCTAAATAGTCTCAGATATTACCGTTTGCTTGTAATGTTCTAATACTTAAAGTACTATATAAAAACGACATCCGCATGTCTTTTTTCAATCTCTTGAATCTGCATTTTATACAGAATATTGACTCGGCTTGACTCTACAAAAGCGGTTTGTGAAATTGCCTACAGTATATAGACCAACATCAGGAAACCCATGAGCAAAGTAAATCAAGATGAAATCAATGGCATTCTCTGGAAAGCGTGTGACACCTTTCGTGGCGTGGTCGATCCGTCTGAATACAAAAACTACATATTGGTAATGCTCTTTATCAAGTACCTCTCAGACGTATGGCAAGACCATTTTGATGAATTCAGCAAACAGTATGATGGCGACAAAGAAAGAATCAAACGGAGGCTGGCCAAAGAAAGGTTTATACTGCCCGATGGCTGTGACTTTGGCAGTCTCTATGAACAGAGAAACGAGGCCAATGTAGGCGAAATTATCAATACCGCCCTTGAGCAAATTGAAGAAGCCAATAAAGAAAAACTCGAAGGAGTGTTTCGCAATATAGACTTTAACTCAGAGGGTAATCTGGGTAAGACCAAAGATAGAAATACCCGCTTGAAGAATCTGCTGACAGACTTTCACGACCCCAAGTTAGATTTAAGGCCATCGAAGATTGGCAATCTTGATATCATTGGCAATGCCTATGAGTATTTAATAGCCAGGTTTGCGGCTGGTGCGGGCAAGAAAGGCGGGGAGTTCTATACCCCGGCCGAGGTGGCCGAACTGCTGGCCAAACTGGTAGAGCCCAAATCGGGAGATACCATCTGCGACCCTGCCTGTGGTTCGGGTTCGCTATTGATTAAAGCCGCAAATCAGGTGGGGGATGGCAACCGTGCTCTGTATGGTCAGGAGTCAAATGGCAGTACCTGGGCCCTGGGTATGATGAATATGTTTCTGCATGGTATGGATTCAGCGAGGCTTGAATGGGCAGACACGTTAAATAATCCCCAATTATTAGAGAAAGATAAACTCATGAAGTTTAATGTTGTGGTGGCCAACCCGCCCTTTTCATTAGATAAATGGGGAGCCGAGACTGCCGAGGCCGACCCCTACAAACGTTTCTGGCGGGGAATACCACCCAAAAGCAAGGGAGACTATGCCTTTATTACTCACATGGTAGAGACCGCCCATGAGGCAGATGGCCGGGTGGCCGTGATCGCTCCGCATGGGGTATTGTTTCGGGGCTCTTCAGAAGGCAAAATTCGCCAGGCCTTCATAGAAGAAAACCTGCTCGATGCGGTGATTGGCCTGCCTGCCAACCTGTTCTATGGCACCGGCATTCCGGCCTGTATTCTGGTTTTTAAGAAAGGCCGCAAAAAGAAAGATGTGCTGTTCATAGATGCCAGCCGTGAGTTTGACCAGGGCACCAACCAGAATAAACTGAGGCCCTCTGATCTTGATAAGATATTCGATACCTACAAGAAACGCAAATCTGTAGATAAGTATGCCTACCTGGCCAGTCTTGATGAGATCAAAGAGAATGAATACAACCTGAACATTCCCCGTTATGTAGATACCTTTGAAGAAGAAGAGCCGGTTGATATTAAAGCCGTGCAGAAAGAGATTGAAAGCATTGATAAAGAACTGGCGGCGGTTGAAAAAGAGATGGCAAATTATTTAAAAGAGCTGGGGTTTTGAGACGGATGGATTTCTTTGCGAATATATTTGCCGTTTTCATTGGTTTCGATGATTTCGATGGATGGGTTGGTTTGGTTGATTTGGTTGATTTCGTTGGTTTGGTTGGTTTCGTTGATTTCATTAGGCAGGGGTTCCCTTCGACAGGGCTCAGGGCAGGTAATTCCCTGCCTAATGAAAGGGGGATGGGGGTTTGAAGGATTGGCCTGCTTATAAGCTGGGGGAAATTACCAGAGTAATTGATTGTAAGCATTATACGCCTGCATATATTGATAATGGTATTCCTGTTGTCAGACCTCGTGATGTTAAAGCTGGGTCACTTGATTTGTCAGGATGCTTAAGAGTTTCTGAACAAGAGTATGAAAATCTAATTGAAAACTATGTACCCAAGCAACGAGATATAGTTTTAGCAAGAAATGCAAGCTTTGGGATTCCTAGCCTAGTAAAAACAGCGGAACGATTTGCACTTGGGCAGGACACTGTTATAATAGATCCAAGAAACCAAGAGCCTGAATATATTTACTATTGTATAGCTTCCCCTGTGGTTCAACGACAGATAGCCAGTGCTTCTATGGGTTCTACATTTAAAAGGATTAATCTTGGATTGATTAGGAAACTATATATCCCCCTCCCACCTCTCCCCGAGCAGAAGAAAATCGCCCAGATTCTCTCAACCTGGGATAAAGCCATTGAGCTTTTAGAGAAGAAGATCTCCGCCAAAGAGAAGCTGAAGAAAGGGCTGATGCAGCAGCTGTTGACCGGTACGCTTCGGCTCCGCTCAGCGACCGGGGAGCCATTCGGGCCACCGGCAAAGAAGGGTGAGCTGCCTGAAGGGTGGCGTGAGGTGAAGCTGGGGGAGGTTGGGGATATTATTTCGGTCAAAAAGTTACAATTAAAATCAACTGAATATCAAGATTCTGGTCGCTATCCGATAATTGATCAGGGTCAAGAATTTATTGCGGGCTATACAGATAGAAAAAATATATTTGATGGTTATCCGGTAATTATTTTTGGTGATCATACAAGAATTACTAAATGGGTAAATCAAAAATTTGTACCAGGAGCTGATGGCACACAAATAATAAAAGCAAAGCCGCTCTTTGATTCTTTCTTGCTCTACTTAAAAATAAAGTCTCTCAGAATTCTTAATTTGGGTTATAGTCGGCACTTTAAATTTGTCAAAGAAGCCACTTTCAAAATACCGGAGAATCCTAAAGAGCAAAAAGATATTTCAAGCTTATTTCAAAAATTAGAAAATTCAATTGGGTCGCTTATGCAAAAGAAAAAGCTTCTTGACCTACAAAAAAAAGGCCTTATGCAACAGCTTTTGACTGGTAAGGTGCGGGTGAAGCGGTAACTGAATGCCTGAAATTGAATTAAGTCAGCAGAAAGTCTTTAGTGGCTTAACTTTTCTTTCCGCAAAACCTCAACTCAAACGCTGCAAAAATTCATTAGTTCAGCTATATTCTGGGGCTTCGAAAGAAACTACAAAACAAATTGGCAGTGGTGTTTTGATAAAACTGAACGAATATCATTTTTTGATTACTTGTGCACATGTTCTCAATCAAGTAAAAGCTGAAACATTATTGACCTTCATAAAAGGTCGAGATGAAAGCGTACAATTAAATGGAGAATCTGTATGTCCGCCAGAAATAGAATCTGAGAAATATCAGAATGATTTAGATTTGGGTTTCGTTATCTTGGAAGAAAAGGTTGTAAATACTCTGAAACCTGATTGTGTTTTCTTAGAAAAATCAGATATCGAAATAAATCATGGGAAACCAGACAAAGGGTTTTATATCTCTTATGGTTTTCCAAAGAAAAGGACACATCAATACGGGAAGGATATCAGAGCAAAACTCTATGGATTTACTGCATCATATATTAACAATGTGACTGGTGATTGGCCTGATTTGAACATCAAATCCCATTTTCTGTTCGGGTTAAAGAATAAAGTATCGTACGTAGATAAAGGTAAAGCTAAAACACCCGACCCAGATGGGATGAGTGGTGGAGCAGTATTCTATCTACAAGGCAATATCGCTCATCCCAATCAAATGAGAATGACGCTCATTGGGTTTAATATGGACTATAAATTAGATTCGTCCGAACAACGAAGAGTATGCCGTGCGATACGAATCGATTATGTTCTAGAACTTATCGCCAGTGAAGTACAAGATCTTTCTCTAATTGATAAAAATATTCAAAGGAAAATCTTAAAGTAGTATTCATTATGAAAAACTCCAAACTCTGGCGTGAAGAATACATCTCCCAAATACCTGCATTGCAGTTACTCATGCAGATGGGTTATCAGTATCTAAATCCAGAAGAAGCCTTGACTTTAAGAGATAACAAGCCCAAGAAAGTACTGCTTGAACCCATTCTCGTAGAGCAGATTCAGAAACTCAATTCTATTACATTCAAAGGTAAAGAAGTAGAGTTCTCTGATGCCAATATAAAGTCAGCAGTGCGTGAACTCAGAGACATCCCTCTTGTCGGTGGTCTGGTGTCAGCCAGTGAGAAAGCCTATGATCTGCTGACACTCGGGGTGGCCAGAGAACAGACCATTGATGGTGATAAGAAATCATTCTCTCTCAAATTTATTGATTGGGAAAATCCTGAAAACAATGTGTATCATGTTACGGATGAATTCGAAGTAGAGCGAGTCAAAAGTCATGAATTGCGACGGCCGGATGTAGCTCTGTTCGTCAATGGCATTCCGTTAGTGGTGATTGAATGTAAACGACCAGACACCAGCACCGAAGGTGAAAGCTCAGTTTGGGAAGCAGTAAGCCAGAACCTGAGAAATCAAAGGGCAGATGAAATTCCGCACCTGTTTCTCTATTCTCAGTTGGTATTGTCAATCAACAAGAATGAGGCTTTGTATGCAACTACCGCAACGCCCAAGAAGTTCTGGGCTACATGGAAAGAAGAGAACCCTCAACAAATTACGATAAAAGAGCTAGTAAATAAACCCTTAACTGCGAAAGAGAAATCTTCATTGTTCAGTCATAGAGAGCCGCAAGTTTTGCGGGTCTTTGAAGATCAGATTGCCGCTGGTGATCGCCTGCCTACTGAACAAGATAAATCTTTATATGCAATGCTTAACCATCACCGATTGTTAGAGCTTGCCTTTCGAAATATTGTATATGATGGCGGTATCAAAAAGATTGCAAGGTACCAGCAATACTTTGCCATACAGGCCACTTTAGAAAGGGTACGCAATCTTGGTAGTGATAAGCGTCGTAGAGGTGGGGTCATATGGCATACAACCGGCAGTGGTAAATCACTGACAATGGTAATGCTGGCAAAATCATTAGCCTTAGAACCTTCTATTCGAAATCCTAAAATTATTCTGGTGACAGATAGAATTGATCTCGACCGCCAGATTTGGGGAACCTTCAAAGCATGTGGTACTGCACCGGTTCGTGCGAGATCAGGCAAACACCTTGTTGAACATCTACAAAAGAATGAAGATTCAATAATAACCACTGTCATTGGTAAGTTCGAAGAAGCTGCTTCATCAAGAGGCATGGTCGATGAGAATGCCAACATCTTTGTACTGGTAGATGAAAGTCACCGCAGTCAATATGGCAGTATGAATGCCAAAATGCAGAAGGTTTTCCCGAATGCGTGCTATCTTGGCTTTACCGGTACTCCGCTACTCAAGGCAGAAAAAAGTACATCTACCAAGTTCGGTGGCATCATTCATAAGTATTCTATTAATCAGGCAGTAAAAGACGGTGCGGTGGTTCCCTTACTCTATGAAGGCAGGCTCGCTGTTACAGATGTTAATAAGACAGCCATTGATCAATGGTTTGATCGGGTCACTATAGATTTGAGTGACGAGCAAAAGCGAGACTTAAAGAAGAAGTTCAGTCGGGCAGAAGCAGTCAACCAGGCAGAACAGCGTCTTCAACAGATTGCCTTTGATATATCAGAACACTATACCAAGATATTCAAGCCTAACGGGCTTAAAGCCCAGCTCGCAGCACCCAGCAAAGAGACAGCTATTAAATATAAAAAATACTTCGATGAGATTGGTATGATCGAGTCTGAAGTGATCATCTCTGCCCCTGATACCCGGGAAGGGAATGATGACATTGAAGAAGATAGCCTGCCTCTGGTTCAAGAGTTCTGGAAAAAGATGATGCAGAGGTTTAAATCTGAATCTGATTACAATAAAGAAATAGTAGATGCATTTCAAACCAGTGAACCACCTGATCTCATTATCGTTGTGGATAAACTGTTAACCGGTTTCGATTGCCCCAGGAATACTGTTTTATATGTTGATAAATCTCTAAAGGAACATTCCCTTTTACAAGCAATTGCTCGTGTTAACCGGCTACATGATGACAAAGACTTTGGCTACATTATTGATTACCGGGGCATACTAGGAGAGCTTGATTCTGCTTTAAGTACCTATGGTGCCCTCGAAGGATACGATGAAGAAGATATCAGTGGAACTGTCACTGCAATTCAAGAAGAGATTGATAAGCTTCCGCAAAAGCATTCTAATCTGGTATCATTCTTTAATGAAGTTAAGAACCGCAAAGATACCGAAGCCTTAGAACAATATCTTGCAGATGAAGCGAAGAGAAAAGAATTCTATCAACTGCTTACCGATTTTGCAAAGTCACTGAAAGTTGCTTTGAGCAGTGCTACTTATATTACAGATACTCCTGAAAGTAAAGTGAGGCTTTATAAAGATGATCTCAAACACTATCATAATCTGCGGGTATCGGTTATGCGTCGTTATGCTGAAACCGTAGATTACAGTGAATATGAGAACCGCATTAAAGCACTGGTGAACCGTCATATCAGTTCTGCTGAAGTTCAAGCTTTGAATGAACCTGTCAGTATCTTTGATAAAGAAGCCTTTGAGAAAGAATTGGCGAATATTAATGGCAAACGTGCAGTAGCTGAAACGATTGCCAATCGTACCAAGAAAACTATCAAAGAAAAGTGGGATGAAGACCCCGCTTTCTATAAAAAGTTTTCTAAACTAATTGAAGAAACAATGGAAGATTACCTCCAACGGCGAATCACTGAAATAGAACTGCTTGAGAAGATGCAAGAGGTTCAGGTTGCGGTTAGAGATAAAGACCATTCAGACCTACCAGAAAAACTGCATGGTAAAGAGCAGGCTGCCGCCTTTTATGGTATTGCCTCTGAAGCATTAGAGAAACTAAGCATTAATAATAAAGAAGAATTACTGGCAGACCTGGCCTTAAAGATAGACTCTATAATAGAAACCAGAAAAATAGTAAACTGGGTAACAAACAAGAACGTACAGAATGAAATGATGGTAGAAATTGAAGATTACCTATTCAGTATAAAAGGCCGCTATGATATTGATCTACCGTTAGAAACAATTGATACGGTACTCGAATCTGTTTTAGAAATAGCCAAAAGAAGAGATAGCTGACATGTACCTTATGAAAGATAAACCAAAAGTGTACAATATTGTCTACGGAGAGACTAATATATCTTTTAGCTTGATTCAATCACAACGAAAGACATTAGAAATATCTGTTTTGCCTGACATGTCTGTAGAAGTAAAAGCACCAGTAAAAGCACAACTTGATGAAATAAAAAAGAGAGTTTATAAACGTGGTTACTGGATTTTAAAAAGACAGCAGGAGTTTGAAACCTACCTCCCATCACAACCAGTTAGAAAGTATATATCTGGCGAAACTCACCGCTATCTGGGAAAGCAATACAGATTAAAGATTCTCAAAGGTACAGAGCCGCAGGTTAAATTGATTAGAGGTTTCTTACAGGTTTATGTTCCAGATAAGAAAGACTCGAAGCTGATTAAAGAGTTGCTTGAAGATTGGTTTTCAGAACACGCTAAATCAATCTTGAAGAATCGATTTGATGAATGTAGAAAGAAAATTAAGTTTAAGCTTCCAAAGCAGCCTGAACTGGTATTACGCAACATGAAAACAAGATGGGGCAGTTGTACCAAAGACGGCAGAATTATTCTCAATCCCAAACTTATTCACGCCTCAACTTCCTGTATTGATTATGTTATAATTCACGAGTTGTGCCACCTCATAGAACACAACCATAGTAAGAAATTCTATGAGCTTATCTCAAAGGCAATACCCAACTGGCGGGAACGGCAGAAGAAATTAAATCAGATACTTGTGTGATTGGTAATCAAGCGATTTAGATGCCGCTAATAATTCTAAAGAGCGGGCAATCTAACTCTGTTTATAAAAAGCCCACTCAATGTAATATAAAGACAGTGAGTGAGCTATACAAATGTTTAAGACCCAAAAAACCGATATCCATCCCCCCTTTTTTGTAGATGAATTGGCGGTCGAATAATGTATGGAACATCAGGCCGGTATGAGTTCCGTAAAAAAATACAGAAATGATTCATATGCAAAATTTTTAGGTAAAAACCTGATTGCGCTTGCAGGTATTGTTAGCTTACAATTTTGCAGTTATAATTTAGAATCCCAGATTGAGTTTGAGCTCGCATCTGATAACAAAGAAGAAGTAATTTTAACTGCCAATAAAAATCTCGCCGAAACAGGTTCAAATGATACTCTGTTCTCTGTTAAGTACAGGCTAAACGGCAACGAAACAGATGTAACATCCGAATCATCTTTCTTCGGTTTCGATGTGAGTATTCTAGATATTGGCCAGACTGGTATAGGGTTTGCACTTGAGCCCGGAACAACTCTCGTACAGGCACAGTACAAAAATATCAACAGTAACAGTTTTCAGTTTACCGTGGTTGATCAATTATCACCACAAGTCATTGAGGCAGTAACGCAAGACTTGAATGGGAACGGCTTAGTCGATTCGATCAGAGTGACATTTAATAAAAGCATTCGTGACTCGTCGCTTAACTTATCCGCCTGGCAAATCACTCGCCCCGGTACTGCAAATGGCCCATCGGGCATTTATTTTTCCGCTGGATTAAACGGCGACATTACAGATGATCATATTCTATATATATCGTTCAATGAGCAGAGCGACTATGACACCAGTATAGAATTCAGAATCGTTTTTTTAACCGGCGCTGTTTTCGACCGATTTTCGAATATGCTGTCAACTCCAGAGGTATTGGTAACTGACGGAGCGCCCCCTGTTTTGCTAAAAACCCTCGGTTTCAAAAATAAAACCGGGTTGGGTTTATTTTTTTCTGAACCATTGCGAGATTCGCGTGTGCCCGATTGTGGGACAGTTGCAAACGATGCAGTCTATTACAGTAAAGACTCAGCACAAGCTGTGCCGGTAAGTGCGGCTACTCTGGAATGCAATAGCGCATTTATGACGGTTGAATTGAATTCGTCTTTTCCTTTTGATGAAACTTCTGCCTATACAGTACAAATTCCCGATTCAGTTTTTGTCGATCAATCAGGAATATTTTTTGCATCAGGTGTATTCCCGGTAACATCTTCTCCCACTGGTGGTTACTTTATTCAGCCACATATAAAACATAAGGTAAACCACGGGGCCCATACCTTCTTTGTAAAAAAAGGACGTTATTTAGGGAAGCACATTGTGGTTTCAGGCAATGCCGACAGTAAAACCAGTATTCTCGATCCCGTCAGTGGAAACGTTACCGAAGGGCCCAACCTGACGCACATTGGGTATATTGGTGGTTTCAGTCTTGAAATGGAGTCAGGGATTCATCGGGGTAAAACACTCGTTGTACACGGTGCAGGTGCATATACCAGTCTATTTGATCCCGTTTCCGGAACTTTTTCTGTAGGGCCCGAACTGACCCATCCTTCCTATACAGGTGCACATGCCATTAAAATTTCTGGAGGGGTAAATTCAGGAAAATACCTGATTGTTCTTGGGTTCAATACGAGAATCACAAATTATTTTGACCCTGAAACTTTCGAGTTTACTCGCGGTCCCGATCTTTCTGCAAATGTAGGTTTGGGTTCCCATTCTATCGATACCGGAAGCTCAGGCAATCATGACATTATAATTATTCATGGCCAAAATGCTACATCAACAAGTATATTCGACGCTGATTCAGGTTTGACCTTGAATGGCCCTTCCATGCCATTTGGTGCCTGGGCAGGTGCGCATTCTATTCGCTTAAAATCTGGTCTTCATTCTGGCAAACATTTAGTAATACAGGGAGCAGGCAGAAAAGTCAGTTTATATGATCCTGTAGCCAATACATTTACTGCTACAGTAGATCTTACCGGCGATGTGAACGTAGGGTCTGGTTCGGTTTACATGCAAAATCAGGCGGGTAAGATCCTGATTTTGCACAGCGGAGGTAAATCAAGCTCAATATTTGATTGTGCAACCGGGACTTTTTCTGCCGGTCCTGATTCTCATGTTCCTTTGGGTATAGGTGGGCATGCATTTTATTTGAATTATGGCCCATATCAAAACCAATTGTATCTTGTAGCCGGCCAAAACAGCACAGCGGTGGATGTATTAAATTTTGAGAGTCTTACTTTTTCACCGGGGCCGTCGCTTTATGGCGGAACATTTCTGGGATCGCATTCAATATTACTCAATAGTGGCGTATACTCAGGAAAATATTTAGTCATTCACGGTTCTGGTACTGGAACCAGTATTTTTGATCCCGTATCAGAAAATTTTTCTCCGGGCCCATCTCTTACGGGTTCTGCATATGATGGTGCGCACAGTTTTTGGGTTGAATCTGGGGTTCATTCGGGCAAACTTTTAACGATACACGGGAACTATTCGAGTCACACCAGTATTTTTGATCCCTTAACAGGAAGCTATTCTTCAGGACCGCCACTACGAGCCAATGCAGCCGAAGGTGCCCATTCAATAAAGATACTAAGCGGCGATTACGCAGGCAGAATTCTTACAATTCATGGCAATGGTCTGGCATCTACCAGCCTTTTTAACCCGGCAACCGGTTTTTTTGACAATGGGCCTTCGTTTCCCATTACTCTGTTGGGCGGTAGTCACTCTTACAATCTCGATTCAGGCCCTTATGCAGGCACATTTATAACTGTTCTGGGTGGAACACCTTATACAACCGTTTTTAATCCCATTTCAAAATCATTTGTGATAGGCCCGATAAAACCTGGGCATACCTATATTGGGGGCCATGTTGTTAAACTCACTTATGGAATTTATGCGGGACAATATCTGAACATTCATGGAACAGGAAATGGGGTCAGTTTACTGAATCCGGTTTCCATGGAGTTTTCTACAATAACTACGGCACTTGGGCAAAGAATTTTTCTTACCGGAACCGCTTACACGGGTGCCCATTCATTTTTGATAACCGCCGGGTTAAATGCCGGTAAACTGTTGACCGTTCATGGGTACGGAGGAAGGCAAACCTCGATTTTTGACCCTGCAACAGGTATATTTTCAGCGGGTCCAGAGCTCGCGTCCCCTGTTTCTGATGGGGCACATTCCATTGTATACGATTCGGGTTTCAAGATCCTCACATTGCATGGCTCAGGTAATGGTACTAGCAAATACTCCCCCGGGGTAGGTCTTTTTTCTTTGGGTCCTTCCCTTGCACTAACTTCTTTTGAAGGAGCGCATTCTTTGCCTATACCGGGTACCTCTTCTATGAAATATCTTCTGGTGAATGGTTCTGGTACTTCTTCTAATTTTTTTGATGTAGCAAATGGTGTTTTTACAGAAGGTCCTCCGCTTTCGCGCAGTGCCTCTATCGGTGCTCATTCATTTGAAATCACAACAGGAATCTATGCAGGTCATTTGCTGTCTGTTCACGGATACAACAGTTCGAATACGAGTTTGTTTAATCCCGCCACGTCTAGCTATTCACCCGGACCATTGCTTACCGGACCTTCTTATTCGGGTTCACATTCTTTTGAAATCAGTTCGGGTCCACTGGCCGGATATATTCTGACTATACATGGTTTGAACAGTAATCAGACATCCTTGTTCAATAAACAGACAGGCTTATTTTCTACTGGCCCGCTTTTAACCGGAAATATCAATAACGGAGCTCACACAATTTCGATTGAAACCGGGACAAATTCTGGCAAGAGAATCACCTTTCATTGTGTTTCAAGAACATCGAGCCTGTTTGATCCCGCAACTGAACAATTTGTTACAGGACCAGAGTTAACTGCGAACTGCAATGATGGTTCCCATTCTTTTTTAATTTCTAGCGGGGTTTTTGCAGGAAAATATTTAATCATCTATGGTGGCGGTAAAAATACAGGGGTTTTTGATCCTGAAACAATGACAGTTTCAGGTGGCCCAATTTTGGCAAACGATGCCTATTATGGTTCTCATTCTTTTCCTGTTCTTTCAGGAATTCATGCGGGAAAAATAATGAATATCGCTGGTTACGATCAAAGAAATACCAATTTATTTGACCCGATTTCCGGTACGTTCGAAACAGGTCCGCTTCTTGAGGGCAATGTTAATCGGGGTGCACATTCCCTTTCTTTTTCTGCCGGGCCATTAGCCGGCAAAACAATGATAATTACAGGTGGAGATAAACCGGTGATTAATTTCTATATTCCTTAAAGAGTTACGGTTCTTTGTAATGTAATATTCTCTGATTTATTAAAATTTGAACTACCCAATATTCGGGACCGGTTAGCTGAACTCACAAATAACGCCACCCATTAGGGTTATGGTAATGGCCCAGTAACCCCAATTGATGAAAATGTATTTTGCTGAGCGTCTTTCGAACATTGCCGCAGTAGCCATTAAAGGCAATACAAAAAAGATACTGAACAGGAAACCGTGCAGTGCCCCATGTTTAAAGGTTCTAAAATTCTCACCATATGTGTTCCAGAAATTTTGAAGGTAAATATAGCTGGCAGAACCCGGTTCATTTATACCTGGTTCATTGGCGAGAGTTGAATAAACATGGTTTTGGTGAATGACCAGGGAATTTATAGCCATACTCATCATAAAAGACAGCACCAGGCTTAAGATCATGATCAGAAGCATGTTGCCAGAACGCAACTTTTCGTCGGTTAAATCACTTACCCGCATCCAGATGCTGCCAAAAGTTCGGGGGTGATAATAGACAAAGCCAACCACCATCGGAATAATAGCCGCTATTGCCATAACTTTGAGATTAAAAATCATGATTTAAGTTACATTTTCGATTGCGTAAGTCAATTCCTTAATTTTCAGTAATTACCCGAATAACTTCTTTGCTAGACCAGTTAACGTCACCCACTTTTGAATAAAGAATCTCAAAATCCTGACTTATTATATAAGTTGTAGGGTAGGCTACAACACCAAATGAATCCAGAGATGGGGTTATCCGGAAAAAAGGGAAATGAATTCCCGAGTTAGACTGCCAGCCAAAAACCAGAGAAGGTTTTTCATCTGACAAAACAAATACGTTAGTTTCAGGGAAAAACTGATCTCTCGCCTTTTTTAATCTTGGTAATTCATGGTGGCAGTCGCTGCACCAGCTCTGGCCAAAGAACAAAATTACCGCAGCTTTGCTGTCTCGAATAGCATCTGCTAACGTTCTTTTTTGGCCGGTAACGTCCTGTAAGACTATTCTTTCAAATGGAAGGCCGGGAGCTATTCTGAATTTGCTGTAAATATAAAAACTGGCAATTGCAGCTGCAATTAAGAAAAGGGATATTAAAAGTTTCCATGATGTTTTCATTGCAAAATATGTACTTCAGTATCGGGTTGTAAACGTTTTTCCCGGTTTCTGTACAGATGGCAACAATATTTTCAAATAATGAAAAATAATAATAAAGACCAACTGAATTCATCAAAAAGCGAAAATCAGATTAACCGAACATTACATAAGATACTTGATTTCATAAGACTCAGCCTGCCTTTTATCTTGCTGATTTCTGGCAGTATAATGTGGAAATTTCTTAGTCCTGAGTATTCTAATTCAATTGAGAACTATATTGCGGGGCTATCGAACAATTTTCTTGCGTTTCCTATTGTTCTAGTAGTGTATTGTATACTCAGTCTGCTTGTTTTTCCCATCAGCATTTTACTTTATGGTACTATTTTGACTTTCGATTTTTTCCCCGGAATACTGTATGCAGTATCCGGTACTATGGCAGCTGCCGTTTTAAACTACTATCAGGGTAAAATATTCAGCCAGAAATATCTTCATCAGTTTCTTGAAAATAGAAAATTAAATGATTTGAAGGTAGCACTTCAAACCCCTGGTCTCGCGACAATCATCGTGATACGTCTTACCCCTCTTGCACCTTTTACAATTGAAAATTATCTGGCCGGTGCAGTTGGTGTCAATTTTCGCAATTATGCACTTGGTACTTTCCTGGGATTGTTCCCGAGTATCTTGAGTATTGGCTTTATAACCACTGCACTTAAACCCTATATTCAGAACCCTGTTTTTTATATTCCGATATATTTTGCCATGTCATCGGTTTTATTATTGCTGGTTTTTTCTGTACGTAAAGCAATTGAAGGTATTGCACGTTATTTTGAACAGAAGAAAATAGGGTCAACTGTATATACCAAACTGGATCAGATAGATAATATTCAATCTTTTTTCTCGCACAAGAATTGGCTGGCCTCATATTTGAATAACCTGAATTATGGAAAAGAAGGAAAAAATTATTTTGTTAAGGTCCAATCTGGTTCTAATTATGAAGTTCTGATGCTGTTCCAGCTTGTGTCGATTGCTGCGCTTGATCTCTTAAAGTTTGCCAGTTCTGGCAATGTTGTTGTCAGGCGTGTGATACATCCGCTTTCAAGATTTCTTTTGAAAAATCGAAAGATAAATATTTTAATCAATGGTTGTCCCATGCTCACTGGAGATCTACGAATTCTGGGTAGCACAGGAGATTTTAATGAAACGGATATTACAATTTCTGCACTCAAAAAGTTAAAGCGAATTGTGAAATATGATGCTGTCATAATCAAAGACATTTCAAAGCCATTTGAGAAAAAATTACCTGAATACAAAGAGTTTCAAGTAGAACCGAATATGGTCATTGAAATAGTGTGGAAAGATATGAAGAGTTATATTGAATCGCTTCGTACAAAGTATAGACAGCGCTACCACAGTACTCAAAAAAAGAGCAGTAAAATTGAGCAGAAGAAAATGTCTTTTCTGGAAATTGTTGAACATAATGCTGAAATAAATAATCTGTTTGCATCTGTATTGAAAAGTGATAAATTTAACCTTGAAAATGTCGATCAGGATTATTTTCAACGCGCATCTCTCACTCCAGGTTTTACATTCTATGGATATTTTATCGGTTGGCAGATGGTCGCCTTCAGAACGTCGATTGTTGCAGATAATGAGATAATCGCTCACTATGTAGGGTATGATGTTGAGATAAACGAGGAAAATAGAGTTTATCTTCGAATGCTGTATGATTATTTAGAGGAAGCTGTGCAAAATAATTACAGAACGTTGCACCTGGGTCGCACTGCGTTAGAAATAAAATCTTCTATAGGTGCCGTGAGACAAGAGTTTACTTTGTTGTATAATTCCCGAAACTGGCTATTTGCTGCACTTGGTAAATATTTTATAGGAAAAATTCCGGCAACATCTTTTATACCTCGATCGCCTTTTAAGTAAGAATTGAAAAGGGGGCTTACGGCCCCTTAAATTTCAATGTTTGTGTTCGGTATCTGTTTCTTTTTTGTGTTTTAAGTCACAAAGACCATCTTTGCAGCTGCCATCTTTACATGACTTTTTACAGTTCTCGTCTTTACAGTTTTTACAGCAGTCATCGGCCATTTTGTGATCATCGCAGCAATCATGCTTGTGATTATCACGACAATCATGGCAGCAATCTTCCTGATCGCAGCAATTGTGTTCTGCCATGATTAAAGCTGGTGCGAAAAGCAGGGAACCTGCCAAAAATATTTTCATTAAAAGTTTCATAAAATCTCCATTAATAATGTTTCCCGCGGCCCCGCAAGAAAACTTACAATTATTGTGAATATTACGACAACGTCGTATTCCAGAAATTATTGAAACTGAGGGGGTGGTACAGGTGGGGCAATTGTGAATGATTTCATCTGTGCTGCTACAGCGGGTAATGCAGGCAGACTATGTGTATACACCTGCAAGATTTGAACTTGTGGTATGACAGGAACAGTCTGGCAGACCGTTGAGCACAGGTCATTACAATGTTCAGATTTTTTTTCATCTGAAGATTGCTTCTTATTCTTCTCATCTGCAATGCCAGAATGGCAGGGTAAACTTACCTGTTGACTAATGCCGTGATCTGACGCACTGGAAATTTCGGGCATGCGAATCGAATGTTCCGGGCAGGCCGTTGCCATTTTACCTGACCAAAGAATGAGAACAGCTAAAGCCAATCGGCGCATACTATTAAGATACAAAAATCTGCTGTTTTGTCAATACATTTAACATAAAAAGCTAAAATCATTGACGTGCAGCGTTCACGGGTTCTACATGAACCAATTGCCAATGAAAAAATATTCAATCGATCAATTTGCAGAAATGGCTGCAGAAGAGCAAGATTCCTTTTTAGAAATTATTGCCAGAACAGATCATCCGTCTACTTACGAAGATTTTGACAGTTTTCGTTTAATGGTTTTTCGTCGAATGTGGATGAATGACAACTCTTTGAGTCTTACCTCAGAAGCATTTATTATTTTTCAGAATTCTGTCTTTCAGCTTGATAGAAGCCACAATGAATTTTTTTTACTGCCAGAGAACATTCAAGATCTGGCAAATAAACTTGAGAAATATTATGCGGGAAATAAAAGAATTCTCGAGGGTTATTCATCGGAACTTGAAAAACTCGAGACTTCACTATTTGATAGAAAAGTTCCTTCATACTTTATGGATGTCTGGTTTGACCTCAAAAAAGATGTTACGATAGCAGAGAATTTCTATCTGCGTAATCGTCTGATGTTCAAAGAATTTACCCGACGGGAACGGAATTTTTTACAGGAATATGCAGAATGGTTTCATGATCTTGAAGAAACAATAATATTTCAACAGTCAAGCCTGCAGGCCCTGGAATCTCGATTAGATGGCTTGCATCATTATTACAGCTCAATCAAGTCAGAGAAACTGAATCGCACAATTATCACACTGACGGTGATTTCGGGAATATTTCTGCCCTTAAATCTGGTAGTTGGCTTCTTCGGTATGAATACCGAAGGTCTTTTTTTCAAAGATAATCCGCAGGGAACACAGATTGTAACCGGGATTCTTGCCGGTATTTTATTTGTTATATTTTTCGGAATTCCGCTTCTCAATTTCATAGATCGCTGGGTTCTACGATTTCTATTGGGACGATACAATATGTATCGCAATATCTTTAATCGAGTGAAAGACTTTGACAATCGAATAAAGAATAAATAATCGACAGTCCGCGTCAGCTATTTACGAAGACAAAATATAAAATTAAGGAATTCTCAATGAGAAATTATTTTTTAAGACTCATAAAACTCTTTCCAATGGTTTTTGCTGCCAGTTGCAGTAATTTAGATAAGCTGGCGTACATCCCCAAGACTACTCCACAACAATGGTGTGAACTTCGTCCCTGTATCGATATGGGAGGCTTTGTTCTCAACGAGCCATTAGGCAGTTTTCTGGTTTTTGCGCTGGCCTTTCTCTGGATTGCTTCGGGGGTCTGGTTTCTGAAAAAAAGTCAGGAACAAAAATCCAGGTTCTGGTTTGGTATCTCTCTTGTACTCGGCGGAGTTGGCGCTACCTTAGCAGGAATCAGTTATCAGGCATTCAGTTATGAACTAAAATGCGCAGGTTTAGAGTTCTGTAAACTGACCAACGGCTTTGAAGTAGGTTATAGTGTCACCCAGGCAGTGAGTGCCAGTGCAATGTTAGCTGCGGTTGCATTTGCGCTTACAAAAGGTAAGTTTCGTTCTATTGTTTTAGGTTATTGTATTTTGAATACAATAGTCTATGTTGGCTTGACAATAGTCGGATTGTCAACGTTAAATAAAACATTACTCTCATTTGAACTGTTAATGCTATTCGCTTTGCCAAGTGTACTGTTTGTAATTGCGATTTCTGGACCAAAGTATTTTCGCTCAAAATCAAAGCTCGATGCCTCACTCTTTTGGGCAGCGATCTTGTTTATTCTTGTACAGGTTGCATACTTTGGTTATTTCGCAGCTGGAATCACACAAACTCTATGGAAAAATGGTACAGGGTTTTATTTCTCAGAGAATGATGTGTTGCATGTAGGGATGATCTTATGGCTTTGGTATATTATTACAGCTGTTGGTCGTGAGCTGCGCGATTCATAGACTATTTAAGTCCCAAAACTTAAAAAGAAATATATTGAGGTCAATGTAAATGATATTCATAAATCTACATTGATATTCATTTGCCGGCGGATGACTACCGCGTGAAAGCCATCCGCCTTTGTTGCAAAATCAAAAACGGCTCCTTTGTCAGGAGCCGTTCGTCAAAAAACTCACGCACTCAATTGAAAGACTTCTCTTTCAACTGCAAGTTCTGCCTCACCTAAGGTTGATTCAGAATCGAGAAATTCCTGAAAGGTGTGGTTTTCCCGGGTTGCGCTGCAGTAAGCATTGAAAAGAAAATTAATCAGTTTTTTCAAATCTTCCTGGGGCATAGGCATATGAAACCCTACCCGATACGCAAGGTTGACAATTTTTCGTACCAGGGAACCGCCGAAATGAAAAACATCAATTCCCAGTTCTGCAAAGTCAGGCTCCATTTTCATCGCCATCGGTATTGCAGGTAAAATCATAGTGAACCGTCTAACCATCGACACCGGATTATTTTTTTCCCACCAGGTTAAAGGTGCAGTCTTGAGATAATTGGTTGGTAAAGCACAGTGCCGTGATTCATCTAAATGAAACATTGCCAGAATTTCTAATCCTGGCATTTTACTGAGTGCCCCGAAAATACTCAAGGCAATCCCTTCGATCAAAACATTCATTCCGAAAAACTTCTCAAGACCTTTCGATTTCAAAGCTCCCTCAAGCATTGAGTATTCATA
>JAGRNJ010000059.1:0-4202 GCA_020440825.1 Leptospiraceae bacterium
AAGCCAGTACTATATTAAATCTCTAGCCGATAAGAGCAAAATACCGGCGGGATTTGAAGAGTTTCTTGCTCGAACCCGCCCAATTGCCTTGAGTCATGAAAAGAATCTATCGGCAAACCTTATTCGCAAATCGATTTTTGATTACAGTCACGGAAAAAAACCCCATGTAGAGTTTGTCAATATTCAGACAGATACAAGACTGCATCCGAAATTAAAAACACTTATGTCGCGAACCATGCGCTATGCAGTGGGAATTCCGCTTTTTGTAAAAAACCAGCCAATAGGAACATTGTGGGGGGTGCGTCGCAGACCACTTTCTGAAAGCCAGAAAGAAGAAATTGCCGATCAGATGATTTCTTTGGCCCAGGGTATCAATATTATCGTTTCTGAAGAACTCGAAGCAGAAAAAGATGATTATTTTACCAGAAGAAAAATTGAAAAATATGATACAAATTCAACAGTGGAACATATTTTTTATACCCGGGGTGCGCGCCAAAAATTACCCATAAAATCTTATATTGCCTATTCCAATGTTTATAAATCGAGATTCAGGCAAGATACAAACTATATTGTAGCGACAGGGGTCGGCTATAACATTTCAATGAAGCGATATTTACCAGAGGTACAGAACACAACGAATAAGGTGATTTTGATGATCCCGGGTTTTTTCTGTAACCGTTCGTTATTAGATCGCGCCGCTCGTGAAATGGCCCTTAAATATGGTTATACCTGTCTTACCCTTGATATGCGGGGTCGCAGCAAATATACAGTACCGAACAGGCTTATCAAAGGTTATTCATGGTCTGTAGATGATTATATTTGGGAAGATTTTCCTGCCGCATTACGCTGGATTCGTGAAAGTTATCCCGGCCGTGAAGTTGTTGTTATGGGTCACAGTATGGGGGGTATGATTCCGCAATTTTACTCTTCTTCGTTTGACGCCTATACCCGAATCTATCGCCGCTATGATCTAATTCGGCCTGATGAAATTCTGGCAGGAATTATCTCAATAACCTCTCCCAGCTATGTGAATCTGCGCTGGAGCAACAATATCATGAAGTTCGCTACCGAAGGTGCCAGAATCCTGAACAACTCAATTCTATTAGAACCGTTGTTCAAAATGCTTTCGTTTTCGGTTGCCAGTGCGATTGGTACGATTGATCTCAATAAGTTTTTCTCGTTTCTACACAATGTATCTGAATCTATGCGTTCGATGTCATTTGATGTGGGCCGAACCATGCCGAGTATCAAAGATTTTATCGGTTACGAACAGATTACACCGCCTGAATGGTATTTTCTTATGGAAGATGTTTTTTGTGAAGAGTCGGTGCGGGTAATTATTCAGTTTGTCAGAGCGCAACTTTCGGCAGAGGCTTTTAAGTCTTATGATTTAAAGATCAATTATACTGAAGGACAAAGAAATCTGCACACTCCTTTATTTTCGATCGTTGGTACTAAAGATACATTGGCCCCGCCTGAAACTGTTAAGCATGGTTTTGATCTGGCTCGTTCAGAAAAGAATGCCATCTCAGAGTATCCACAGGGGCACTTGGGTATCATTACGCACCCTGAAACAATTCGAGGAATAGCCAAAGAAGCAGATGCATGGATCAAATCACTTGATTGATACAAAAATTAAAAAGTTTGGTGATGGCAAGATTATCAATCCGGCTGGCTACGATTTTTATACCCCGGAAGACTCTTGCGTTGTTTTTAAGGCAGTATTTAACAACCCGCAAGATTTGAACTCAGAACCACCTGTCTTTTTTGAACAGGCCGGGCCGCGTGAAAAGATCTGGTTTGACCCTGCTAAAGTGAAAGCGGGAATTGTAACCTGCGGAGGGCTTTGTCCCGGTATCAATGATGTGATTCGTGCAATTGTCATGGAGCTGCATTACTGGTATAAAGTGAAAGATATATTGGGTTTTCGCTACGGCTACGAAGGCCTGGTCAAATCTTTTAATCATCCTGTTATGAACCTGACCCCGTCGAGTGTCAGTGATATCATGACCATGGGCGGCTCTATTCTGGCATCGTCGAGAGGGCATCAAGATCCTGAAAAAATGGTCGACTATCTGCAGGAACTTGGGGTAAATCTATTGTTTACAATCGGGGGGGATGGCACACTGCGCGGGGCAGCTAAAATTCATGCAGAATGTGAACGCAGGGGAATTGAAATCTCTGTGGTGGGAATTCCCAAAACAATTGATAATGACATAAATTATATTCAGCGAAGTTTCGGTTTTTCAACCGCATTTTCAGAAGCAATTAAAGTTATTGAAGGTGCACATATTGAGGCCATTGGTGCAAAAAACGGGGTGGGACTGGTAAAGCTTATGGGCCGCCATTCGGGATTTATTGCAGTGCATGCTACGATAGCCAGCAAGCACGTGAATTTCTGTTTGATTCCTGAAAATGATTTTGATCTCGAAGGCCCGGGTTGTTTTCTCGAAAAACTGGAACAAAGGCTCGATGCTCGTAAGCATGCGGTTGTGGTCGTGGCCGAGGGAGCGGGTCAAAAGTTCTTCGACTCTGAAGCTATGATTGACAAATCAGGAAACAAAAAGCTGGGTGATATCGGCTGGTTTATGAATCTAAAAATAAAAGAGTACTTTGCCGCCAAAGGGAAAGAAGTGAATGTAAAGTATTTTGATCCCAGTTATATAATTCGCAGTACTCCGGCTAATGCCGATGATTCTTTTTTCTGCAGTTTTCTTGGCCAAAACGCGGCTCATGCGGCGATGAGCGGGCGCACGGGTATGGTTGTTGGCTATTGGAATAACGTGTATACCCACTTACCGATCGAGCTCGCCACCCTCGAGAGAAAAGTTGTAAACACTGAAAAATCACCAAGGTGGAGGGCAGTACTTGCCTCTACCGGCCAGCCGGCAAAAATGTTAAACAATGCAAATAATTAACGGAAATGATTTCTACAAAGCCTGCCTTTCAGGCCTGAATGAGCTGGGCCGTCACCTGGGTCATGTCAATGCAATCAATGTGTTCCCGGTGGCAGACGGAGACACGGGTACCAATATGTATGCCACGTTGCAGGGGGCCATTATACCGGTTCGTCCCGTTGCAGATTTATCAACAACCCTGCAGAAAATGGCCGAAGGGGCAGTGCTGTCTTCTCGTGGAAATTCGGGTGCGATTTTGGCTCAAAATTTTGCGAGTATGGCAAAATATCTCAAAGATTTTGCAGAAGCAAAAACATCAGAACTTGCACACGCCTGGGCGAAAGGTGCTGCTGAAGCAGAGAAAGGGCTGCAAAACCCTATTCCTGGTACAATTCTTGATGCGATGAAATCATGGGCTCAGTTTCTTATTAAAGCTATAGAAACTGAAATTGATTTACCTTCATTATTTCGGGGAGCACTGCCGGTTTTGCGTACTGCTGTTGAAAAAACGCAGGAAACGATGCCTTTATTGGCGCGTTCTAAAGTTGTCGATGCCGGCGCAGAGGGATTTTTTCATTTTATCGCCGGTTTCACAAATTATATTCTGAATCCTTCGAGTGTAAATTTGCAGGAAGTTTCTGTTCCAGAAGAAGATTTTCATCTGCACCCGACCGAAGAACTTGATAAAATTGAATTTCGCTATTGTACAGAAGCTGTTTTGAAAACCCATGGTGATGTTCAGGTTGATTTGTCAGGGTTGATGAAAAAATACGGAGATTCTTATGCGAGGGCAGCAACGGGCAGTTTCATCAAATTTCACGTGCATACCAATGAACCCGAAATGCTCTTTCAGGAACTTTTCACGATGGGTGAAATTTTAAATCCCAAAGCTGAAGACATGAAAGCACAGGCGGCGGTTCACCTGCATCGAAAAACAAAAACTGCAATTGTGGTTGATTCAAGCTGTGACATTCCTGCTCAAATCATTGAAGAGGCACAGATTTTTACAGTACCTGTAAATCTGATGTTCGGGCAAAGCCAGTTTCTCGATAAAATTACAATTACTACTGAACATTTCTATAAATTGGCCGAAAAGGCAGACGTTTATCCCACTACTTCTCAGCCGAATGCATCCGCCTTTGAAAACACATATCGTTATCTGCTCAGTTATTATGATGAGATTGTTTCTATTCATATTTCAGAAAATCTCAGTGGAACGATTAACTCGGCAAGGGTTGCAGCGCAAAATATTGATGCGAACCGAATCAAAATTTTTGACAGTAAAAATCTGTCATCTTCTTTCGG
>JAGRNJ010000059.1:4302-20119 GCA_020440825.1 Leptospiraceae bacterium
CTGCTGGTTTATGATCTGGTAAAAAATCGTAAACCAGACTGGAATGCGAGTACGATTCTGCAATATCTTGAGTCCCGGGTTTCAAGTGTAAAGCTCATGGTTGCCGTCAAAAGTATGAAGTATATGATGCGAAGTGGCCGGGTAAAATTTGCTGCGGGAATGATTGCCAGAACATTAAATCTTACGCCGATTGTCTCTCTCGATGAAAACGGCAAGTCAAAAGCGATGGGCAAAGGTTTTTCGCAAAATTCAAATATCAGGAAAATTATTCGACATTGTATGAATATTAAAGAAACGAATGGAATTCGTTATTTTGCAGTCGGACACGCCCATGACCCGGAGCTTGCTATCAAGGTGGCAGATGAATTGAACAATAAGCTTGGTATTGAATGTACCTATATCATGGATATTGCACCGGTGATCGGGTTACACGCGGGAAAAGGCTCACTTTCAGTTGCCTTTATGACAGAAAAGTGAACAAGAATAGTCAGAAAAACCATGGTCTTCCGGGTCTGTAGAACTTCTCAAAAGTTTAGATTCGCAGCTCAAAATCTCAGTGTTTTACAAGCTTAAAAAAACGATCTTCATATTTTTCGAATAAACCATACTCTTGCAACCGGTCTGCGAGTTCTTTGATATATGCTTTATTGGTCTGGGCCTCAGAAAACAGGAACTCTATTTCTTCGTTAATTCTTTCTTCGGTTGTTTTGAAGAACCCCCGCTCTTCGAGATCGCGCATATTTTCGTTCGATGATTTTCTGATGAGGTCTGCGGTTAGACGCAGAACTGCGAACATCCATAAATTATCGGGAGCAGAAAGAATAGCAGTTCGGGAGTCATTTTCATTTATTTTATTTTTTATGCGATCAATAATAATTTCCTGTGTTTCGTCTACTGTCTCTATTGAGATCAGTTGATTACGAACCTGGTAACCTAAACCCCTCAGTTGTTTAAACAATTCAGGATATTTTTTTTCAACGAGCTCAATAGCTGAAATATCAAAGCCGCCGAATGTGTCTTTGATTGTTTCTGCTGTAATAATCAGCGGTTTGTCACAAGTCAGTTTGCCCTTACGAATAATTGTTTGCGCGTTTTCAGGTGAGACAATATGGTAGATGAACTCAGTCTCACCAAAAGTATAGATTTTTTGAATCGGTTTTCTATGAACACGGGTAAAAAAAACAGCCCTCCGTAATTCCTGTTCATCCATTCTCTTCGAAATTGACAAACCGGGAGTGACCGTCAATCAACTAAAGGTAAAAAGACGAATTGAATTGACTTGACATAACATGTGACATAATATCGTATGCGAAAACCATATAAATACTTATGGAAAAAATACACAGGTACGTTTGCTTGTATCTAACGAAGGAAAATAAGAATGGCAGTAAATGATAAACCAATGACCAAAACTCAGCTTATTGCAGAGTTGTCAGATTCTACAGGAATCGCAAAAAAAGAAGTGATAAATTTTTTAGATTCTCTGGCTCAAATAGCCTATAAAGAGGCACAAAAAAAGGGACGTTTTACATTACCCGGCTTCGGAATCTTGAAATTAGTCAAAAGGGATGCCAGAATGGCAAGAAACCCTGCAACCGGTGAATCTGTTAAGGTTCCAGCTAAAACCGTTGTGAAGTTCACACTGGCAAAAGTTGCAAAAGATTCCATTGTTCCACCGAAAAAGTAAAAAATAGGGTTTGACAAACCAAGATTATTCATATTCTGGACATGACCCAAGGGTTTTGTCTGTCGCACTGAAGAATCCTGCTGCTAAATAGCAGGAGATTCGTTTCGCTGGCGTTTCTCAGGGATTTTTTTGGAGTTTAAAATTAGTAGTATGAATATCTATGTTGGTAACCTTGCCTATGAGGCATCTGAATCAGATTTGGAAACAGAATTTTCTGCCTTTGGCAAAGTAAGTTCCGTTAAAGTAGTTCGCGATCGTGATACCGGCCGTTCACGTGGTTTCGCATTTGTAGAAATGGCCGATGACAATGAAGGCAAAGCTGCAATTGATGGCATGAACGGTAAAAGTGTTTCAGGCCGAAATCTTGTGGTCAACGAAGCGAAACCTCGTGAAGATAGACGTCCCAGTGGCGGCAATTTTCGCCAGCGCCGAGAATATTAATTTTTAAGCCAGTCAGACTGCATTGCAAAACTTTTGTATTGGTCTGATTGGCTGTGTTCTGAATACGTTTAGCAGTCCCGTTGTGACTTGACTCAAGTTCAGTATATGCTGAACGTAGGCAGAACTTGCGCTTCTTATTTCAGTTCATAGTAGTACTTACCGGTTCTCGGGTCATACACAAGTACTTTTTCTTTTGGTTTGATAGTCTCACTTTGCTCAAACCTGTCTTTTGCTGCTCGAAAGAATTCATTGAGGTTGAAACCATTATCCCGAACTTCGAAATCATCTTCAATGGGTGTGCTGTGTGATCTACGATGCGTGAAAAAATACCGGGCCAATAGGACTCCGCCGATCAAGCCCCCTAAATGGCCAAGGTGTGAAATACCTGATTCAGCTGCGAAAAAGCCAAAAATAAATGAAATTGCACCGATCAAAACGGCCGCAGTACGCGCTCTCATGGGAAAGAACAAAATCATCAGCATTGAATTGGGATTCAAAACTGCCAAAGCTCCGAGTATGCCGGTAACTGCACCGGAAGCACCGATGGTAGGAACATTGGTATTCCCTTGAAATAGTATAACAAAAAGAGAACCAATTAGGCCGGCTCCCAGATATAACTTCAGATAGTTACTTGCACCCAGTTGATGTTCAACCATAATACCCAGACTGTACAGAGCAAACATATTGAAAGCAATATGTAAAAGCCCTCCGTGTAGAAAAATTGAGGTTAGTGGCTGCCAGAGTGCACCTGCCCAGAAGAGATCTGGGACAAGGCCAAAAAGATAAAAATTTTTTTCACTAATCAATAAAATGTTGAACACAAGGAAAACGAAAATGTTCGTAATTATAATCTTCTTTGTGATAGTACCCTGCAAAGCTTGACCAATCATCTAGTGTGAATATAATCATATTTTACAAAATTTTCTAATCTTTTACATGGATTCAATATTAGGAAAAACTATTTTAAATAATCAGGGAAGTAAATTTATGTTAAAAGATAATCCGAATCTTACCTGGTTTTCAATTCTGGGAGAGTTAAATGTTATCCAATGAACGTATAATCTCGTCAGGCCAGTTCTACCTGATAGATCAATGCTCAAACCAAATACTCCGCCAGTATCAGAAAAGCTGGGTACGTACATTGCCCCAAAATCGAACAGGAAATAAAAAAAACCTGCACCACCAATTGTGCTAACATACCCTTTATCAGAAACTGCAGAATAACCTGCTTCTAAATACCCGCGCAGCGATGTCAGAAAATAGAACCCGGCCATCCATGAAGCACCGGTAAATACTCCAGTGCCGTCTCCGTTTGTGATATCACCGCCTATTGTGAGACCGGGACCAAATAGTATATCACCACTTGGAACCATACTGATGCCCGATGAATAAACCGACTGTGGTAAAATTATTCCGGTTGCCAATATGATATAAAGCAAAGTTTTCTTTAATTTTATCATATATGACAAAATCGATTATCTTGCTAGAGGCAAGGATTTTTTATTGCTCTTCTTTTTACCCACGAGTAAAATTCAAAACATTGAATAACTTGAGTTAAATATAGTAAAAGGTTTTAAGCAATGATCACAGGATGATCGGGCAGCTCATTCTGGTCGCCTGATGCTGCGGGGTAGTACTCTGAAAGTACTTCGGTAATTTCATCAAGAATCCTACCGAGAGCTTCACTGAGTAAAGTTCCACGGTATATTTCCCCTGAAAGACGATCAAGCAGTTCTTGCCATAAATCGGCACCTGCTTTATAAAAAATACCCCTGTCTGCCAGAAGTTCGAGCTGGTGACTTGAGAGAAGAATATAGATCATCACTCCACTGTTTTCTTCGGTATCCCAAACCCGAAGTAGACTGAAAAGATCTTCAGCACGGGCTCTTGCTCCGCGTGACCAGTAATTTACCGGAAGCCCCGACTCGATCACAACCCTGATTTCACCCATATGAGAAGACTCTGATGAACGAATTCTACTCTCGATTGCGGCAATTTGCTGTCGCGAAAAGTATCTCTTGACGATCAATTTTCCCGCTGCTTTATAAAAAAGATGTTTAAGCCAAATCATTTACCACCTGCCACTTGCCCCACCACCGCCAAAAATGCCGCCACCGCCTGAAAAACCCCCGGTGCCCTTGCCGCCCCTGGCCGATCCGCTGAAATGACTGGCATATGGCAATATAGCTGCCAGTATTGTAAATGTGAGCAGTTGACCCTGATCGTTTGTGATCAGTAAGAAAGCAACAATATAAAAAGCCATCGGGCCGGTGAAAAATAGTATAAGTTCATTCATAAATAGATTTACAATAAAACGTATTATCAGAAATACAATAAGCCAGATTACCAGATAAGTATCTGTTTTATCTTCGGTAATTTCGGGCAGTTCTTCATTTAGAATCAGTTTTTGCAGCGCATCAAAACCGGCTAAAATTCCCTCAAAATAGTTTTCATTTTTAAATTGTGGTGTTATTCTTTCTGAAATAATTCGTTTGGCAGTTACGTCTGGTATTGCCCCTTCCAGGCCGTAGCCAACTTCGATTCGAATAGTTCTCTCACGCATGGCGATAATCAGCAAAACACCATCGTCTATATTCTTACGGCCAATTTTCCATTTTTCGGAAGCTCGCATTGAAAACTGCTCAATGGTCTCTTCTTCTAATGAGTCAATTATTACCAGAACCAGTTGAGCTCCTTTCTGGCGTTCTAACTCATTGGAAATAGACCTCAACTGGCTGGCCTGATCTGCAGATAGTAATGCAACAGTATCAACAATCGGGTCAGTTAAAGGGGGGATGGCTTTCTCTGGCGAGATTGAACCAGTATAGAAATTAAAAATAAGGCAGAGTACCATCCACCTTAACCCGTTAAGCTGGTACAAACGCTTAAACATTTGAAGTTAGAATTCTACTTTTGGTGGCTTTGAAATTTCTTTTTCATTTTCAACAGAAAAATTCGGTTTTCCTTTATAACCGAACATACGCGCTGTCAGTACTGTCGGGAAAGTTCGTATCTGGGTATTGTATGCCTGAATTGCCTTGATATAACGATTTCTCGCTACTGTGATTCTGTTTTCAGTTCCTTCGATTTGTGCCTGTAAATCGCGGAAGTTTTCATTGGCTTTCAAATCTGGGTAATTTTCGCTGACAGCCAAAAGTCTTGAAAGTGCACTGCCCATTTCTGACTGAGCCTGCATGAACTTTTGAAATGCCACTTCATCATTTACGAGTTCGGGAGTTGCAGTAATCGCACCTACCTTGCTTCTCGCGTTTGTCACATTCTCTAAAACTTCTTTTTCATGAGCCGCATATCCTTTGACAACATTTACCAGATTTGGAATAAGATCTGCCCGGCGCTGGTACTGGTTCAATACTTCTGACCATGATGCATTGACATTCTCATCGAGAGATTGAATTGCATTGTAACCACAACTCGATGCCGAAAAAATGACAATCAATAACAAGAATATTCTCAAAAAATGCGCATATTTCTTCATGTAGTTTTTTCGAAAAGGTGCGGAACAATGTCAAGACAATTTGCAAATATGAATCAGTCGAAACTATATTTCTTTGACAGGATTGAAGTATTATTCACGGTTTCAGCTTATCTCGAAAATCGGTGGCGATGATCGGTTGAAAAATAGACATTTCTTTGAGACGGGAATATATTCTGCCATTAAAAAATTCTTTGTACTCTTCGGGGGCCTTATTGCTTGTAAGAATGGTCGGTCTCTCATATTCATAGCGCATGTCAATCAGGTCATATAGAGTTCGCTGTTCCCAATCGGTATCGCTTTGCACTCCGAAATCATCGATCATGAGCACTTTTTTATTGGCGAGATCATTAAAATAGTTATCTCCCTGCCCATAGCCGGTTGTTTCCGGGTTAAATGTAGCCCGCAAACGATTGAAAAAATCCCGGGTAATTTTCATAAAATATGCATCAATCTGTTTATGAAGAATCAGCTCATTGAGTATCAAAGAGCCTAAAAAGCTTTTACCTACCCCGGGTGGGCCGAAAATGTACAGCCCGCGGCTGGGGCCTTGATAATTTTCTGAGAATTGTTCCATGAACAGTCTTGCATTATCAAGCGCGGTAACCAGATATTCTGCTTCGGTTGCATCATTCGAGTTCATCTTGAAATCGCTCATTGGGCGGCATCGAAACTTCCAGGGGATGTTCGACTTTTTAAAGAGAGACGCTATTTGATCGAGTCGTATTCTTGAATCTCGGCATACACAAGGCTTTGACTGGCGATCTGTTTCATCAAAAAAATAATAGGGTGGTTCTTTATCTCCCGGGCAGGTTTCACAGAACAGACTTTTGCAGCTGCAAAGAGTCACCATTCTTGGCTGTCCCCGTTTTTGTACCGGTTGAAAGGTTACCCCGAGGCCTTTGCATATTGTGCATTGATTCTGTTTCTCTGCCATGTAAAAAAAGCCATCGTCGTGGCCCACCCGTCAATAATATTTGTATTTTCAATCTGGTTTGAAAAAGATTGAATGGCGGGTCAGGTGAAGAGATTTGCTCTTCTGCACCCAACCTCACCAAAATATGGCTAGTAGCCTTTTAATTCACGACTTGGTTTGCCGTTTTCGTTATAGCACTTACCAGAGTTGCTGTGGCAACGGCTGGAATTTGACGAAATATTACCGCAATCAGAACCTTTGGCTTTTTTACAGATCTCCTTGGCTTTTTTTCGGTCAGAAAAACCGTCACCGTTGACACAAACCTGCACATCACCACCATTTGAGAAATTGTAGCATTTGGCGACCAATGAGCTGCCCACAAACAAGAAACATATTGAAATTGCTAAAAAACTGACTTTTTTCATTGAAAATCTCCCTGTAAATATTTTGATATCTTCTGTCGGATGCAGTTTATATTGTCAATACATCTTATGTATTTTCAACGATTTCCCAGGTATTCATTTAAAACGGCCTGCCATTCTTTGCTCGCCAAAATCGTAAGAATTTCTCGATTTAAGTTTTCTCTCAAAGGGTGCCCCTGAGGCATTGCGATTCCATAAAACTGGGGATAAAAGGTTCTTGGAAGAAGATGGGTTTCATGTTTATAGTCTGATGTATTCAAGGCATATTGAAGAATAGGTTCATCATAGATGAATGCATCAATTTTACTCAAAAGCAGATCGTTGAGGCCCTCTTGGACCTGTCTGTAGCCTTTGAATTTTATCTGATTGTCTTTCAAGTAATTCTGAGCAGCAGAGTTTTCAATTGTACCAACCCGATAATTTCGAAGATCTGCAATATTGCGAATATCTACTGACAGCTCTGAAATTGTAAGTGAGGCTGTAATGCTCGCTGTAAAACTAGAAATAAATATCAATCCTGAAAACATCCAAAAAAGAGCAAAAAATCTTCCGGCAAATGTTTTGGGAGATTTGTCCCCATAACCTACGGTGGTCACAGTTACGGCTGCCCACCAGATTCCCTGTAGAATTCCCTCCCGAGGTTTTTCAGGAAATTCAGATTTATTTTTTCGTCGTTCTGCAAACCAGATAACCAGGCCTGCCAAAGTAAGAAGGGAAAGCAGAAACAGGACAGCTTTCATGAATCCCCAGGAGCCAAATTGTTTCAAGAGAGTAATAAATGTATTTGAGCTGCCACGTTTGATAGCGATCGCCAAACCGGTGTTGTAGAAAGGATGAGAGAAATCAATGTGCATTTCTCTTTCACTGCTCATGGTGAGTGCTGCAACACCGAGATCAACTTCACGTTTTTCAACGGCTTCGAGCAGACCATTCAAAGTAAATTCATGAATGGTAAACTCTATATTCAGTTTCCTGCTAATTAATTTGAGAAAGTCATAACTGATACCGGTATACTCACCTTGTTCATTTTTGAAAAAGAAGGGTGCGGTCAATCGGGTACCGATCTTGATTGTTTGTAATCTTTCTTTTGCGTGCAGAGAGGGTATCTGCATGCTTATCAATAAAAAAATAAAAAATAATTTGTATGTGTATTTTCTTCTGCGCATCAATTACGAAGTATATATTAAAAATACTTTATCATAGTGTAAAACAAAGGCATTCCCAAAGTTATATTGAAAGGGAACGTAATTCCCAGTGCCATTGGGATGTATAACCCGGGATCTGCGTCTGGTGCTGCCAAGCGCATAGCTGCAGGAACTGCAATATAAGATGCACTTGCTGTCAAGATAGTAAATAACAGACGGTTGCCATCTTCGGTAATAAAAAACTGGGTCAGGTAAGACATAATACTACCATTTAACAAGGGAAGTAAAATTGCAATGCTAAAAGCATAGATACCATACTTGCGAAAGGCGGCAAAACGCTGGGCTGTGATTATGCCCATATCCAGAAGAAAAATTGCAAGAAACCCCTTAAAAATGTCATCGGTAAATGGCCTGATTCCCTGTGCCTGCTTTTCTTCTGCAATAAAGCCAATTACCAGACTGCCCATAATCATTAATACGCTGCCATTGGTAAATGAATGTTTAATTGTCTCGCTCATACTTATGTGCTTTTCACTGCTTTCTTTATATTTCGTAATCAGAGCCACACCAACAATAATTGCCGGCGCTTCCATCAGTGCCAAAATTGCAACCATATGTCCGCCAAAGGCTATTTTTTGTGACTCCAGAAATGCAATCGCTGTAATGAATGTTACTGCACTCACAGAACCATAAGCTGCAGCAATGGCCCCGGAATCTGCTATAGGCATTTTTCTTTTGACAATGAAAAAAGTAAAAATTGGAACAATTGCAGCACTCAAAACTGCTGCCGCCAGAGTATAGATAATTTCATATTCAAATACACTGTGAGAAAGCTCCTGGCCGCCCTTGAAGCCGATTGCAAAAAGAAGGTACAGTGCTATGAATTTTGAAACTTCGGTAGGAATTTCAAGATCGCTCTTAATAAAGGTCGCAAAAATTCCCAATAAAAAGAACAGTAAGGTCGGGTTGGTAATATTCGCGATCAGAAGATTGAATTCCATAATTGAGGTTCACGATTGCTTTTTGAGTCGAGGGGTATATTCTTATTACGATCTTTATAGGTTACACTACTCTATATTGAAAATAACTCTGTCAATTCTTGATTTTCAGAAAGACACAAAGTAAAATTTTTGTTTGAATGAAGGCTCGATACTTTTAAGTTTTGTATATTCTGCAATAAAGTTTCAAGATTGTCTGTTTGCAGAAAAATTCTTGATTTCGAATCGTCAGATGCTCCCGAATCTTTTTCAATTATTGAATAATGCAGAGAATCTTTATTACTCACTTGATGTTCAGCGATGGCCCGAATAGCGTCATTGCTGAACAGAGTTTTCAACTCAGATGGGGCGATTCTACGCTTTTTTCTGGAATAAAAATCTGTAATTTCTAAGAGAGAACGGGTTTTGCATTGCAAAACCCCTTGAGGCAGCAAAATTGCAAAATTTTCAGCTAAAGACTGAATTGCGTAATCTGTAAATTCGCGATTGTTCAAAGTCATTGAATACTCAAAAAAAATTATGCTAGTACGATCAATTGATTTTTATTTATAAAAAAGTATTGTAATTTTACAAGCCTTTTGTACGGATGCAAAACCTTTGACAAAATATGGGTCTTTATGAATTTTGAATTTTTAGCTTATTTAGAAGATCCTGTTTTGGCAGTTAAAATGCCTGAACTTAAAATTATTCAACTTTCTGAAGGCTTTGAAAGGCTTACAGGTTTGACTTCAGACCGGGTAATTCAGAGACCCTTGAAAGAATTAGTACCTGTTAATTTCGAGTCACTTTCTTTAAAAAATATACCATATGAGAGTCAGATTCCAATTGAGATCTACCATATTAATGGCAATACGATCAGTTGCCGGTTAAATATATTTGAAGCCGATCAGGAGATCTGTGTTCTGCAGTTTATTTTGCAGACTGAAAATATAGAAGGCCTGCGCGACGCTTCTTATTATGCTCAAATTCTAGATTCAATACAGGATCTGGTGATTTGCAAAAATAAAAATTTTCAAATAACTTATTTTAATAAAGCGCTGCAAGATTACTATTCAATAACCCCAGAATCGATTTTAGGAAAGAAAGATTCACCTGTCAATGATCCAGAGAACACACGCCTTTATAATGAAATCGATGCTCTGGTTTTTAAGACGGGCCAGGCTGCCGAAGTATATGCAGAGCCCAGTATTGACAATAACAATGAAACAAGATATTTTCATACAATCAAAGCACCAATTTTCAATGATCAGGGTGAAGCTTTTGAGTTAGTGGGTATTTCCCGAGATGTCACAAAATATCGTCAACAAGACGAGTTGATTGAATTAAATCAAAGATTACAGTCGTCGGTCATTGAAATTCAAAATCTGTTTATTGAACAGGAATCTGGGGAAAATGCATTTCGCCGTGCCTTGAGTCTGATATGTGAATTTACTGAGAGCCAATATGGAATTATCTGCGAGAATGCAAATTCAGATCTCGACAAAGCAAAATGTAATCTTCGTGCCAGGCAAGATGATTCTAAAAATCAAAATATAACTTCTTTTATCTGTGAACATCTTTCGAAAAAAATAATGGATATGGAGTCTTTATTCATCGCAAATAATAGTTTTGAAATTTCAAGCAGATTCCCTGATCTCATTATTCCCCGGAAAATGTTCTCATTGATCGGAATTCCTTTAAAAAATGCGGGCATCCCGGTAGGTGCAATTATATTAGTAAATGGGGCTCCTCTTGCAAGTTCTGAGAAAATTGAAAATCTTCGCCCTTTACTCAATGCTCTACCCCAGTTGATGTATGTGGCTAAACTTAGAGAAGAAAGGCGTCGTTTTCAAGAGGAGTTGCTAGCCGCCAAAGAAGCAGCTCAAGAGGCAGAGAAAATGAAGTCAATCTTCGTATCAAATATGTCGCATGAAATACGTACGCCTCTGAACTCTATACTTGGCTTTACTGATCTTGCTATGGATTCTGTACAGAACGAAGTAGTGAGAGAATATCTTTCTTCTATAACCCAGAGCGGCCGGTTATTGCTCAATATTGTAAACGACGTTCTGGATTTTGCAAAAATTGAATCAAATTATCTCAAAATTGTCAAAGAGCCATTTTCACTGCAGCATATGGTTCATTCCATTGTTAAATCTGCGCAATTAATAGTATTGAAGCAAAAAAAAGATATTGATATCTCATATGAATTCGAACCTGAAATTCCTGTAACAATTATTGCAGATGAACATCGTATTTCTCAAATTTTGTTTAATCTAGTAGGTAATGCGGTAAAATTTACGCAGTCTGGAAAAATTAATGTTCAGGTTTTGCAAAGCGCTGATCATCATATCTCATTCCGGGTGACAGATACAGGCCCAGGGGTTTTGCCAGAAAACAGAGAAAAAATATTCAAGCCCTTTGAGCAGGAATTTCCCGGTACTGATAGAAAATATGGCGGAACAGGACTCGGTCTTAGTATCAGTAAAAAACTGGCAGAACTTATGTGCGGCAGCTTGGAGTTAGAGCAGAATTCACCAAATATGAGTGGGTGTACTTTTAAACTGAGCGTTCCTTACGAATTGTATCGCGGGAGAGATGAGCAAGATCATGAGATTGCCAATTATGAAGAAGCTTCAGTATATTTGAAAAATAAAAAAATATTAATTGTTGAAGATGAAATTGTTAACAGATTATTATTAAAAAAGATTCTGGAATTGGCCGGCAGTATAATCGACGAAGTTGAGAATGGCTTTGATGCGGTTGATCAATTCATTCGTAATTCATATGATGTTATACTTATGGATGTAATGATGCCAGGCTTGAATGGCCTGGATGCCACCCGACAGATTCGAAAGATTGAAGAAGCAGAGAAGCGACAACCTATACCAATAATTTTTCTTTCAGCAGCTGCTCTAACAGATGATATTGAAGCCGGTAAAAAAGCCGGTGGTACATGGTATCTGACCAAACCTGTAGAACGGTCTCACTTGATTAAAATGTTATCGCAAATTTTCAACTCTATTAAAACAAACGACGGTATTTAATCTGCGGGTTGCAGAATTGTAACATGATAGCATCTCTGGTTCTTCTCCCAAATGGCATAAAGAATACCTTCATTCTGCAGCTGCAATAAAGTCTCTGCCAGCATCGCCCTCAATTGACGACGCATTGCCTCGCCCAACAGAAAACCTGATTTTCTGCGAAGTTCGTTTAACGCACCTGAAGAATCTTTCACCTCTTCAAGTGGCAGGTCTACAAAAAAACTATCATAAAAGATATCAAAGCTGAGCGCATAGCTGTGGGAAGAAATAAATGAAGCATTGGCATTTACATTGCGCAGGTTCTGCTGGTATTGAGCAGGGCGGGTGGCAGAACTGATTGCAAACTTAACTAAGGGCAGACTCGGTGCTTTAGCACGCAAAACTTTTTGGAATCGGTTGCTCAAAACGGATAGCCCTTCAACAGTCTTCTTTGTAAAAAAACGGTATTTTTTGGGAACATTGTAGTAAAAATAGGGCTTTTCTCCATCTGAATCTGCAGATATCAACAGACCGGCTTTTACTCTGGCACTGAGATCTTCATCACTTTGAATTGCAGGAACTCCCGCTTGTTCTGCAGCCAGCAAATGGTCCTTTAAGAGATGTTTGCGTAAATCTCTTTCCCGGTCAGGGGTAACATAATCTTCATAAATTGGCATATTTTGCAGAATGCCTGTTTCTGCTTTTTTGATTGAATCAAGCTGGCGATCAAGGGCAAGTTGCCAGTTTTCTCTTTCTTTACTTTTACCCATTATTGAAGAGACATAGATTCCTGTACTCATGAGACCGCCGATAATAATGAATGCGAGAAATGCGAGCTTTGATTTCATTCGTTATTGCAGAGGGTCACAACCTCCCGAAAAGTAAAAATTCACCAGAATTCAGACAGATTGATAGATGTATTCAAAGTTGGGCTTGAAATTGAATCTGTAAATTTGTATTCTGTTGGCAGCTCATATTTTCCTTCTTTGTTGAGCAGGTGCTGCCAGAGAATGCCCTGTTCTTGTTCGAGAATCCAGTATTCTGCTACCTGAGAAGTTTCATACAAAGCGAGTCTCTGCATATGATCTCGAAGTGCGCTTTCTGCATTTGAAACCGCCAGAATAAATTTCGGGCTACCGGTAAAATAATTTTCTACAATTTCTTGCGCATTGTTCAGTACGGCAAGATCGGGCTTAACGACCGAAGAACTCTCTTCAAAACTTTCATATTCTTCATGAAAAGCGATTCCACTGGGCCGGCTTATTATGGTTAACTTCTTTTCCTGGTGATTTTCTGCGAGTTTTTCTGTGAGGTGGTCAGAAAGTTTTTTAACTGCCGATTGATTCTTCAGTGCCTCAACCGGGGCATAGCCCACCCCTTGCAAAATTTCCCAGCATTCTTCTGCTGGCCAATTCAACAAATCTTCCAGTGTGTAGGGAACTGGCCCTGTCTTCGTCTGTTCATATTCAGACATGATAATATAATAACTTAATTATCAAATTTGTCAACCTCAATAAAAGAAATCGACGCTGTATCTCAAATAATGTATTTTAACGTAACCAACCTCGGAACAATCATCATGAAATTTGAAAAATCAAGTGATAACTTAATACTTACCTTGCGCGTCTATATTACCGATAAGCCTGGCTTTCTGGGAAAATTACTCACCAGTATTGGCTCAATGGGGGGTAATATTGGCGATGTTAAACTTGTCAAGCGTGCAGGCCGCAATAACCTGCGAGAAGTTGAAATCTATGTCTCTGACCAGGAGCATATCGAACAGATTCTGCGTTCAGTTGGTGAAATAGACGGCATACAAATCGATACCATCTCAGATGCTGTGCTTGATCTTCACAAAGGTGGCAAAATACAGATGTCATCAAAAATTACGATTGCCGATGCCAGTGAAGTGCGGCGAATATATACACCCGGGGTTGCGCAGGTCTGCCGGGCGATTCAGAATGACCCTTCTGCATTCTATGAATATACGTATGTGCAAAACTGTGTGGCAATTGTCACCAATGGCACTGCAGTCCTGGGGTTGGGCAATATCGGGGCACGGGCCGGAATGCCGGTCATGGAAGGCAAATCTGTTCTTTTACACCAGCTGGTTGGTTTGAGCGGGGTACCCATTCTCATAGAGTCTACTGATATCGATACAATTGTTGATACCATTGTAAATATATCTTCTTCTTTCGGTGCAATCAAACTTGAAGATTTTGCTGCTCCCGATTGTTTTGAAATTGAGCGACGATTGATCGAGCGCTTAGAAATGCCCATTATGCACGATGACCAGCACGGAACCGCAGTGGTTACCCTGGCAGCATTAATGAATGCGACCAAATATACCGGTGATCTACTCAAAAATATGGTTGTGGGAATCATTGGTCTCGGCGCAGCCGGCACTGGTATTGCATCTCTCTTGAAATCGTATGGTGTCAAACAGATGCTCGGCTTTGACCTGAGTGAAAATGCCATGAAACGGCTTGAAGCTTTAGGTGGTGAACCCAGTGATTTGAAAGGAGTCATGAGTCGGGCCAATGTCGTGGTGGCCACCACCGGGGTACCCGGTCTTATTCGACCAGACATGATTCGACCCAGACAGATTATTCTGGCGCTTTCGAATCCTAATCCCGAAATACATCCTGAAGATGCGATCGATGCGGGTGCCGCGTTTGCCGCAGATGGCAGAGGGGTAAACAATGCCCTTGCATTTCCCGGTTTGTTCAAAGGCGCGTTGAATGTCACCGCTAAGAAATTTACCAGCCGAATGAAAATTGCGGCTGCGACTACGATCGCCAGTTTTGCCAACAGTGACCGGCAAGAGCTGGTACCGGCCCTGATGAACCCCGATGTGCATGAAGCGGTGACCAAGTCTGTAGAACGGGCTGCATTTGAATCAGGTGCAGTGCGTTATCATGAAGAAACAGATTAATGTCATATTGCCTCTTCTCTGAGCTTTATGAAATTTTAATTCTGCCACCGTGTGATGAAAAATTCAGGCGGATGGATATTCTCTTTGACGATTTTAAATCTGGCACAGCGAAACTGAACCATGACACAGAAATCCATCCGATTGAAACACCTTCTTATCTGGGAATCTGCAAAGTAGTGGCAGGTGCTCAGGTGCCTAAACGCAGAAATCTGGGCACCGATGAAGGTCGTAAAATACTGCTGCATGCAGTGGCTCATATTGAATACAGTGCGATTGATCTGGCTCTGGATCATGCATACCGCTTTCGAAATCTGCCCGTTGAATACTACCATGACTGGCTGCTGACTGCAATCGAAGAGAAAAAGCATTTTCTAATGCTGCAGAATCTGCTGCATGATCTGGGTTCTTACTATGGAGAGTATTCTGTGCATGACGGGCTGTTCCTCGCAGGGGCACGCAGCGCTCATGATCTGGCGATGAGAATGGCTGCTGTACCCCGCTATATGGAAGCCAACGGCCTCGATGCGCACCCGCAAATTCGTCAGAAACTGTCGGGCTTTAATGATGATTTCGCTCGCAAAATTCTAAATACTTTGCAGACTATCGAAGAAGAAGAGGTTGCTCATGTGGCGCGCGGTAATCGCTGGTTCGAATTTGCCTGTGCTCAACAGGGATACTCGCAGTCAGACTTCATTGATCTGGTTGCCCAGGCTGTACCCGGCGCAAAATTTGAGCGAAAAACCATGAATCTGCAGGCACGCTTAAAAGCAGGGTTTTC
>JAGRNJ010000005.1:0-44915 GCA_020440825.1 Leptospiraceae bacterium
GTTTTATGCTTTGGGAATCGGGAAAGTCCTGAATGAAGAAGGTATTCATTTCAATGCGATTTCTGCAACTTCTGCCGGTACAGCAATGGCATTATCGATCGTTGAAAATAATGAAGAAAAAGTCATGGAATACTTCTGTGACCTGACTTCTCGCAACAAAAGTAATTTTCATCTCGATAAACTGATTCGCGGCGAACGCCCTTTCCCGCATGAAAGAATGTATCGACAGACAATTCAAGAAAACATTGATCTGCAGTCTTTACAAAAGAAAAAAACGAGATTCTATTTTAATTCTCTGAAATTTCCAAAACATCTGTTTCCCAGTGAAGAACCGGGTAAACGTACCAGGGTAATCTTAAAAATGATCAATGCATATCGTAAAGAAGATGGTTTGTATGAGAAAAAAATTATTAAGCCTCTTCTTACCTCTCTGGCTGTGGCAGAAGGTTTGCAGGAAGTAATTTTTACCAATAAAGATTTTATTGATCCTCAAAGGGTTGAAGACATAGTGCTTACGACTTCTTCTGCTCCTCCGTTTGTTTCCCTGCAGCAGCTCGATCAGGAGTATTATCTCGACGGCGGGGTCTTTGACAATGTACCTGTGCGAGTGTTACCAAAACTCGATCTTATTATTGCGGTACACTACCAGATTGAATCAAGGCAGATTGTTGAAAAATTAGGCAGAGACCGGGGTAGAAATATCTTCTGGATATGCCCAACCAGTAAACTTCCTATCAACATGTGGGACTATGCCAACCCGGCCGGAGTACGGGCAACCTATCAGCGGGGAATCAAAGACGGTAAAAACATTATGAGAATATTAAATACTTTTTTTTAATCACAAGATTATTTCGATAAAAATTCCCCATGAATACCACCCTGCAGTTCATATCGTCCCTCTTCGGGAAAAAGCCATATTTCCCGGGCTCGTAAGTTGCCCGATTCAGAAACAAGGCGAGGGTTGCCGTAGATAATCATTAGTTTTTTATCTTCTTCGAGTTCAGCCCACTCTCCATAGGCGACCATATCTTCTTGAGAGTTAACTGCTTCGCCATTTTCAGTAGAGTTAGAATCTGATGTTCTGACCTGTACATCTCCTTTGACGGTTATTTTTCTGATAAAAAAATTACGTTCAATTTTTTCACCGCGTATATTTATTTTTTCTTTTCCGTTTTCATCATAAGAAATAATTTGCGGATAACTTGTTTCTTTGGTCATTACCGCCCGGCCCAAAATTTTCCAGTAGCGCAGGTTATCACCACGTACCAGATTCTGTTCGCCCTCCCGTTTCATATACACATTGCCGGTGGCGTATAATTCTTCTCCCTGCTCACCCCAGATTTCTGTCTTATCAGATTTTGCTATTACATCTGGTCGATTGAGGGTTACCCGGTTCTCTGGTTTTGCTGTAAGAGTAATTTTTCGGCCCAGATAGGTTTTCTCACTGAATTCATATAACCCGTAATCAGCTTTTACAATCGATGAGACTACCCCCTTGTCTGCTTCTGGCTTTTCTGGTTCTTCAGTGTAGAAGATCGCCACATTTTCACGCAGACGAGCAAGATCATTGGCATTTTCTAAAATAATTGTATCGGCAATTACGATATTGTTTTTCTGAAATACCCGCGGATTGCCTGTCAACGTGATTGTATCATTCTGTTCATTGTACTCAGCCAGATCAGCAAACCCGATGAATTCGTCACTGACCACTTTGACGTTGCCCCGACAATAGGTTACCGCTGTCGCCAGAAAACGTTCCATAACAACAGAGGTTACATTGGTGACACGCTTATTTTTTTTATTTGTATGCAATATTCGCGGATTCCCACTGGCCTTAACCATTTCAGCATCGCGAAAGTATTCACCTACTTTTGCATTGAGAACCGTACCTGAAGCAGGGTCGGTTAATCGCAGATTCCCGGTTGCTTTGGCATACGCTGAATCTTCACCAAAGACTTCAAGAATATTCCCGGTAAACGTATTGCTGCCCTGACGAAGTGCGGCATTTCCCCGAATGGACATGACCACTGTATCCTTTCCGTTAATTTTACGAACTTCTCTGACAAATCGATTTCCTGTATATCGAACGGCACCGGCACTGCGCGCCGGCTTTTTCTTCTCAGCGGCAGGTGGCAAGGTTGTTCTTTTCTCGGGTGTTGTTCTTACCGTGTCGCCCAGCTGAACATCTTTCGTCGCTAAGGTATATTTATCTTCTGGTTGTTGAGGCTCTGATAAGTCTTCTTCGGCAGGGTCTTCATCTGCCCTTGTTACCGGGTTTTCAGAGTACTGGGGATCTATCCAGCCGGTTGAGGCACAACGAGCTAAACCAAGCAGCAAAACTAAACCCGCTAAGGAAATCTTTCTTATGGCCCGTGCGCGAAAATTCATTTTTATTTAGATTCCAGTCAGATTCGATTAAGATTCGATGCGCGTAGGTACTCCGCATTCTGCCAGATATTGTTTTAAGTCTCCTATTTTGATTTCCTGAAAATGAAAAACCGAAGCTGCGAGTGCTGCACTTGCCCCTGCCTGAAAAGCCTGCAGAAAATGTTCACGATTGCCTGCCCCGCCAGAGGCGATGACCGGTACATTAACTCTCGAGCATACTTCATTGAGCAACGATAAATCGAACCCGTCTTTGGTTCCGTCTTTATCCATGCTGGTCAGCAGAATTTCACCGGCTCCCCGCTCCACCCCTTCTAAGATCCAGTCTATTGCATTTGTCCCGGTCGCGGTACGACCACCATGCAAATAGACTTCATAAAAACTTCCGTTAAAGCGGGCATCGACCGCCAGAACAATACACTGGCTGCCAAAATGATTGGCCCCCTCTGTAATAAGGCGTTTATTATGAAAAGCCGCAGTATTCATGGCAACTTTATCTGCCCCCTCACCTAAGATCATTCGAATATCTTCACCGGTGCGAATACCCCCGCCTACACAATAGGGGATAAAAAGCTCTTCGCTTACTTTTTTAACCAGATCAAGTATTATATTTCGTTTATCAGATGAGGCAGTTATATCAAGAAAGACCACTTCATCGGCGCCTTGTGCATCATAGTTCGCGGCAGTTTCAACCGGGTCACCTGCATCCCGCAAATTTACAAAGTTTACGCCTTTCACTACTCGGCCGTCTTTGACATCCAGGCAGGGAATAATTCGGGCAACGCTCATTGGGCAAAGTGCCGCGAATTGCCGAACAGTAAAGCCGAAACATTGAGGGCGCCATAAAAGATTGACGCTCTGCACTTCGCACAGAACAAATCCCAATGGGAATGTCAGATATGAAAGATATGTTCAGCCAAATGCGGGCTGCACAAAAACAAATGAAGAGCCTGCAGAAGCAGTTAGAAGGCATGAGAATCGAAGCTGAAACCGGTGGCGGTACCGTAAAAGCGATTGTCGATGGGGAAGCCATGCTGGTCGACATTGTAATTGATACTGCCTTACTCGATGGGGATGAAGTCAAAGCATTGCCAAAACTGATTCGTAAAGCTGTTCAAGAAGCCCAGAAAAAAGCAAAAAAACAGGTCGCGTCCCAGGTACAGCAAATGGCATCGGGCATGGGATTGCCAGGCATGTAATTGATTCCTGAACTCGAAAGGGTCGTTGAACAGATTGCAGCCCTGCCCGGTATTGGTAGAAAGTCAGCAACCCGCATCGCCTTTCATTTTCTGAAGCAAAATCAGGAAAAGGTAGAAGACTTCCTGACCTCAGTTACACAATTTCATTCAAAAGTAGAATACTGCGATGAATGCGGTGCGTTGAAAAGCCGCCACCTTCACTGCTCAATGTGTACGCCAGGGCAAAGAAATGAAACCCTGCTCTGTGTAGTGGAACAGCCCAGTGATATTTTTGCGATTGAAGCATCGGGTGAGTACAACGGCCTGTACCATGTTCTTATGGGAGCGCTATCCCCATTAGACGGTATTGGGCCGGATGACTTGCGGCTGGCCAGTCTGCCTGCACGGGTACATAAGCACCCGGCATTACAGGAGATTATCATCGCAACAAACCCGAGCATTGAAGGCAATACTACTGCAAATTATATTCTCTCGATGATGGCAGAGTTCAAAAATCTTAAATTCTCCCGTATTGCGTCGGGCCTTGCATTGGGGTCACAAATTGAATATGCAGATGCTCGCATTATCTCGCAGTCATTACGCGCAAGAACTGTCTTGGAATGAAAATCTGCGTAATCATTCCTGCGCTCAATGAAGAAAAATCAATCGGTCGTGCAATCTCTGCGATTCGAGAATCATTGCAGAACCTGAGCCTTGAACATGAAATTTTTGTTTGTGATAACGGCAGCAGCGATAATACCTCTACCATTTCCCGTTCGAATGGCGCACAGGTGATCAATGCTCCTGTGAGAGGCTATGGCAGTGCATGTCTCGCCGGCATTGCCGCACTGCCTGCAGATTGTGACATTGTCCTGTTTATGGATGCAGATCTGTCAGATGATGCCCGAGATGCGTCAGGTCTGTTGAACCCATTGATCTATAACCGCGCCGATCTGGTAATAGGTTCAAGGCCGCTATTGGCCGTACCTGGCTCTTTGACATTCGTGCAGAAATTTGGCAACTGGCTTTCAACCTATTTGATCTATCGAATCTGGAAATATCGATATAGCGACCTGGGACCTTTTCGGGCGATTCGGTATTCTGCTCTGCTTGCGCTGAAGATGAATGATCTGAATTATGGCTGGACCATACAAATGCAGATCAGGGCAATCAAACAAAAATTACGCATTCTGGAAATCAATGTTCATTACCGCCGACGTGTAGGGGTATCTAAAATATCTGGCACGATCCGGGGTTCTGTCATGGCCGGTATGATAATTCTGCGCACAATCTGGCAAGAGTTAAGAGTAAATAAATAAACGGGTAGATTTAAGGCTTTATTTCAGCAAGTCGTTTAAGACCGGCCTCATCATTGTTGGCGGTGAGCAGTTTTTTCAGTTTTGCCCGAATGAGTGCATTTGTGGGGTTTTTCTTTAACTCAGCAAACAGTTTTTCAATTTCAGTTTTTGATTCATCTGCTTTGGGAGCAATAGAGGCTACCTGCGGAATCTGAAAATCTCCCTCGAGAGTTTTTTCAGCAGCGAGTGTTTCACTTTCTGTACCAGCCGCTGAAGGCAGCTGGGTTTTTGAAGGCTCGCTTTTTGCGGCTGCCTGCATTTTCTTACTGGCTGACGTGCTCTTTGCCCGGGTTTCAGGGACTGGCAAATCTTTGCTTTGTGTTTCACTGCTTTCAGGGTGTTCGGGAATTTCTGATTCAATCACTCTGCTACTTTTTTCTGCAGGTTCTTCGTTGAGCATGGCAAGTGTCTCAGTCGTATTGACATCGGTCACATTCATAACCATTATATTAAAGAAAAGACCACCAAGCAAAAGAGCTGCAACCGGCAGGCCAATCCAGAGGGCTTTACTGCCAAATGAACTTGAACCACTGGAAAAACGGCTCGCCTCTGCTTTTTTCAACAAAGTTGAATGAAACCCGGGGCTCAGTTTTGCTACCTTGATTTCACTTTTCAGTTTTGAAAAAGATTTTCGCAGTGCTGCATCAATATTGCGCTGGGTTTGAATCTCTGGTGCTATCGAATTCCATTCAGTGCGCAGTTCAGTGTTCTGCTCAATCTGCGATTCAAAATCACCCGGCAGATCAATCGTGGGATCTTCTTTTAACTGTTCGAACAGGGATTTAAGTTGGTCAGTTGCCAAGCAGACCCTCCCCGATCCCGGCTTCTTCAAGGCTTGATCTTAATAATTTGCGAGCATGATTCAGGCGTGACTTTACTGTACCCTCTGAAATGGAGAGTGTTTTGGCGATATCTTTATACTGCAGCTCTTCAAAATAGCGCAGCAACACAAGTTCGCGATAGGGCTCAGGTAACGAACCAACCATGTCCATTAGACGAGACGATGTCTCTGAAAGTTCATAGTTTTTAGCATGGTCAGATTTTGGGTCAGCAATCTGGATTTCCCGTCCGTCAACTGTTATTTCTTCCAGCGAGCGTACATTGCGCCTTTTGCGGGCACGCTGCAAATCATGACAATGGTTAATGAGAATTCTTACCAGCCACGTATAGATACCAGAACGTTCTTCAAAGCCCGAGTATTTCTGGGAAGCTTTCAGCAAAACGTCTTGAACAACATCTTCTGCATCATCTGCATCCCGTAAATAATTGAGAGCCAGGTGAAACAGACGCTCATGGTATGGGGCACTTAGTTCGAAAAAGTTCTGAATATCTGACATGTATAGACGACCAATGATGCTGGGGAAAGATTCTGGCGGTGACTGGCATGTCAATAAGAATTCTGCTTGTCGCTTTGAAAAAATGACCGGAATAGACCCTATGTCAAAAGGATTTCGTCGCCGCAATCGCGGTGAAGCTGCGGGAGAAGCAATTCCCGATGTCGATGTAGTAGAAGTAGAAAGAAACCTGGTCGAAGCTGCGGCCATCAAATTGCGGCACTGGGCAGGAAAAAACCAGGCATTGTTTAGAGTTATCGTCTGGGGAACCATTTCTGTAATTTTTTTATCCATCACCCTCTGGGTAGTTATTTCATTTCGGGCAGAAAATCAGGCTGCAGAAATAGCAGATTTACTGACCAGACAGGAAACTGTGATAAAACTGTTTCCCACTGAAGATGGTCGTAAAAACCAGATGCTTGAAATTGCCAAAGAGGCAGATTCTGTATGCAATGTTTTTCTACCCGGGAAACCAGCTGCCAGCGGATGCCTGCTGGCTGCTTCCATTTACAGCCAGTATGAAATGCCTCAGGAAGCCGCTAAATCTCTGGCAGAATTTGCCAGACAGACCGGTACTGAGAAAGCGGGCATTTTGGGACATTTCTTAGCCGGCTATGCTGCTGAGAATACTGCCAGTTTTGACCAGGCTCTGGAGTTCTACAATACAATCAGTGTTGATATGAAGAAAATTAATCGGGAAGATTTTACACTTTTTCACACCTCCCGGGTTCTGTATCTGCAAAACAAATTCGAAAAAGCCGAAGAAGGCTTTGCCAGAATTTTAAAAGATTTTCCGCAAAGTGTTTTCTTAGATGAAGCCCGTACCTACCTGAGACTCATTGCCAGCCAAAACGCAGCGCAATGAAACCCAAACTCAGAATAGCGCTGCCAAAAGGCAGAATGAGTGATGAAACCCTCGAATTTTTCACTGAGAGAAAAATTCTCTCCCAGGGAAGTGCACCAACCGGCAGAGAATTGATTTTTCAAGACTCCTCTGGAGATTTTGAATTTTTATTGATACGCTCCAAAGATGTCGGTACCTATGTTGAGCAGGGAGCTGCAGATATGGGCATTATGGGCCTCGATCTGCTTACCGAGCATCGTTTTGACGTGAATATTGTTTTGCCCTTGCCTTTCGGTGACTGCCATTTAAGTGTTGCACACCGTTCAGGTCACACAGAATGGAGACACAGACGCAATATTCGTGTGGCGACAAAATACCCGCATATCAGTTCGGTTTATTTTTTTAACCGGGGCTTCAACATTGAAATTATACAACTGTATGGTTCAATTGAAATTGCACCCATCACCGGAATTTCTGATGTGATTACCGATCTGGTATCAACCGGCGCGACCTTGAAAGCCAATGGCCTGCAGGAAGAAGAACAGATTATGCACAGTACAGCTCATCTGATACTCAACCGGGCGGCTTACGTGCATAAACGGCAATTTTTGAATGAAATTATTGACGCCCTGTCCTGAATTTACACACAGACTCTACTATGGCAGTACCTAAAAGAAAGACCTCCTTATCCCGCAAGAGAATGCGACGTGCCCACCATGCTTTGGGTAAACCAGGTCTGCGCCCCTGTTCAAACTGTGGTTCTTACGGGCTGCCACATCGAATCTGTGCACAATGCGGTTTTTATGACGGTAAACAGGTTCTGATGCCCAAAGTAAAAAAAGCCAAAGGCGATGAATAAAAGAGCAGCAATAACATTGTTATTGCCTTTAATCTTTTCTTATCAGTTCTGCTCCAAACCAGATTAAAAAGTTAGACGGATGATTAGCAAGCTTGAGTTCGACTGTGAGCGGCTGGCTGTTATCCCGAATATAGGGAATCTTGAACTCGAGAGGTTCTGGTAAACTCTTACCATGGCCCATTTCATGAAAACCATAACTGATCCCTTCGATAATCACTTCAAATCGCAGAATATTTTCATAAAAACGAAAATCACTGCTCAATGTTGTTTCCCGAGGAAATTTTTTAAGATTCCCGGGAAAAACCCGTAAGGTATAGCCTGTGCGGCTGATATTCCCTTTTTCATTGGGAGAGATGGAAACCGGAAAACTTACTCCGGGGGGCATAATAAGCCAGCCAAAATAGCAGTCATCAGTGGGATTGATTCGGCAGTTTTCCAGGTCTTCCATTGGTAAACCGAAACCTTGTTCCGGCCGCGCAAGATAGAAGCCCTGTGCCCGGGCCCAGGTAATCAATTTGGCTAACGACATTCGTCGAGGAGCATTTGTCGAATTGTTAAATTCCTGGGCGAACTCACCTTGTGGAATGAGAAAGTCATTTCCATTTGAACCTGAGTACAATGCAGTGACGACGTATAGTAAACATCCTGTTCTGAATTTCATTGTTCTACCTTAGACCACCAGACTTCGGGAATATTGCTTACTTCACTGACACCACGGCGAAACCGTTTCCATTCTGGGGAACCATGAATTGATTTGAGCTGCGGGTCCTGCGCGGCAAAAACAACTGAGAGCCGAACAAGATCCCGGGAATTAAAAGCGCGCAATTTTTTAAGCCAGAGCTGCAGGGCATCCGCCACCTGCCCCCCACTATTTACAGATAAAAGCAGATTTTTATAATCGGCCTCGATTTGCCAGTGGCGATTCTGTTCCTGTTCAAGAGCAAAAACCGGATCTTCCTGAGATCGTATTCTATGGATAGTTTCAAGATTGCGAATGGCTGCCGATGGCAAGGAAGAGAGAAGTTCGATAAATTCTTCTCGGTTGCGAATGGTTTCAAATTCTTTAGTATTGAGCAATAATTCCCGGGTCAGCATGCCTGCCTTTTTGCAGTTCAACAGATGTTCGCGCGCCTTTGCTGCATTAGAATTCCCACCGGCTACCAGAGCCTTCTCCCAGCAATCATAAGGTTCGGGAAGAGCAGAATTAGACAACAAGGACACCGCATACACAGCCTCTCCGAACCGGGGATTCAATTTTACTGATTTTTCAAATGCCTTGATTGCTTCTGATCGTTTTCCCCTTTGGAACAAAAAAACACCATAATTATAGCAGAAATAGGCCGACTCCCGGTTCTCCTGATCACAATGATACTGCAACGCCCGTTCGGTTTCGACCGGCTTGGACCATGCACTCTGCATGATTTCATCCGTACGAACATGAATATCATCGTCTCTTAAACCGGGCCCGGGATGTACCGGTTCAGAACAGGCACACAAAACCAGAATACTGAGGTTGAGCCAGCGCGAGACTGGAGTAATAAAATAACGGAGGGAATACCACATCTTATTCTAATATCGGAAGCCTTTCGTTCCGATATTAGAACGAAAGATGAACCAACTGTTAATTCACTATTGGTATGTACCCTTGATTTTACTGGCAGGCTGTATAATCGGAGGCATTGTTCTGGCAATTTTTGAGGCAAAAAAAACCGCCCGTAGTAGAAAAGTACAATCTGCAGAAGAAGCATCAACGGGACCAGAATTGCATACCAATGATTCGGCGGTCACCCCGGTTTATCCCGTGGAAAGTGTTCCCGATGCAACCATCGACGAAACTGCAGAAATTCCTGATGAGCAGGTAACCACGACAGAAGACATGAATAAGGCAGATGAAGCGTTACAAGCTTCACAGAGAGAACTGTCGATGGCGACGATTACGTTGAAACTGGGACGCTCCAGATCATTGCAAAGTGAATTTGAAAGAATCTTAACAGAAATTGATAATCAGAAACAGAATTTAATCATCCAGTTTCTACCGGGCTTTTATCGCACTGCAAATGGAATCCAGCTGATATATTTACCTGTCACCCGGTATGAAATCTTAGAACGGGCTTTGCTTTTCTGGAAAGACAGTTATCGCAGTGAAAAAATTGCCACTTTGCTGGTTTTATACCTGTTTGCCCGAGAATTCGCTTTCGCAGAAAAGTCTCAAGCAGACCAGGAATTGCCTATCTTCAGTGCTGAAAACTTTTTATACAGTGTTATGGCGTATGCAAAACTCAATTCGGAAGATAGATCGTTTCTGCAATCTGTCTACATCGATCAAGAGCCAGATATCGATCTTTTACCCAAGTCTGTACGAAATTCTGAAAACCAGTTTACCCTCTGCGCAAAAATACTGAGCCCGAATGCAAAATTTACCCGCCATTCCATGCTGGCACTTGAAAAAAAGTTTCAAACGTATTTTCCAGATCTGGGTTTTGTCAAATTATATGGCAGACAATTTTATCAGCACGGAAATACTCTATTGCGTGCACGACTGGCAAAACGCTGGCCTGAGGCTGCCACAAGATTCATTCCTCTGCTTTTTAGGCAATTTCTGCGCTATGGAAAAATCAATCGACTTCATCAAGTGCTGAAAAACTCCGATTTCAAAAACCTGATTGAGAATTCAAATGATGATGCAGCAAGGTTTCCCGAGGCAGCATACCCGGTGCTGGCAGATTATATCTACCGCAAAGAATTCGCAAGCGACACCCTGAGTGATTTTGTTCCGAATGCACTGCCGCCGGTGAATAAAAATACAATTCGCGAAATGCCAATTGCTTATCGAAAAGCAGCTTACAAAGTGCTTTGTCTTGCCGAACGCTGGAGCGAGGCCCTGGAAGTTTTTCGCAATTTACCATTCAATGAGCAGAAGAATCAGCACAATCGCTTCTATCGTGCACGCGCCCTGTTCAAACTTGAATTATTCCAGGAAGCCTGGAACGAGATTTATAAAGTCTGGAGTGAAGATAATGAAAACCTCGTCTACTTGAATGAGGCTGCGATCTATGCTACCTATGCCGGGAAAGAAGAGATTGCAGAAGAGATTTTTGTGAAGCTTAAAGAACTGTATCCTGATCACGCTCAGACTTTATACAATGAGGCCTTGTTTTTTGAAAAAAAGGCAAAGTCAGAAATAAAAAAACGCTGGCAAGATTACCAGCGTGTATCTCAAGAAACTTCTTCGCTGCCCGAACAACTACCCGTTAAGGAGTAGTTGTACTGGCTGGTGCCGAAGCAGATGCATCGGTCACAGGACGAATGGTAGTTCGGGGCGGATTATCATCGGTAATGAAGTCAATTTTAACAATTTGAGATTCATTGCCCGCGCGATCAATGGCTTTTGCTTCAATCACATGCTCACCTTCTACCGGTAAGTTAATTGGCTGAGAGTAATTTCTAAACTCTGCCTCACCGTCGACTTTGATCATGATACGATCAATACCAGATTGATTGTCTGTGGCAGTTACAGTAAAAACAGTATTGCGAAGAGCATAGCGTTTACCGTCAAATAAGATCATTCTTTGGCTGGGAGTAATCGCTACTACCGGCGATGTTGCATCGATTTCAACTACGAATGTTTTCTCGCTGCTTTCGTTATTCAAATTGTCAGTGGCTTTGAATTTTATAACCTGCTCACCATTGGCGGTCAAAGCAATTGGCCCTCCATACGTCTGAAAGCCGCCATTATTTACTGAATAATCAATTTTTTTAACGCCGCTTAACGCATCCACTGCGCGCAATTCTAATGCAGTATCAGGACCTGCATAGACTTTACTGAATCTTTCTACCAGTGCTTTATTGGTTGAGGTACTGACGGTTGGCGGTGTATTATCAATCGTTACCGGATACACCTGTTCTGCTTCACGGTTGCCGGCACGGTCTACCCCACGATAAACAATGCGGTGCAGGCCTTCCTGTTCAATTGGGAATGGAGCGATATAGCGTTGTAAAGGAGCATCATTGATGCGGTATTCAATATAGTCAACATCTGAAATCTGGTCACTGGCAGTTAATTCAAATTTTGTCTGTGAATTTGCATAATTCATTCTGCCATCATTATAGATTATTGCGCCCGGGTTATTCGCTGCGCCTTCAGAGCCGGCCGTTGTAGTCTCGGTCGTAGCTGCCGGGTTAACCGTAGTGGTAGAACCTGCATTTTCAGCTTTTTTCTTAGCATCCATCTCGGCTTTTTCAACAGCTTTGATGGCCTCTCTCACCTTATTTTCACCTTCTTCTGCAATACGGTCAGAATTTGCTGCCTCAGTGGGTATCTGTGCTGTTAAATTGCCCATGGTGTACACAAGTACAAGGCTCACCAGCACAACAATGCGGCGGGTATAATTTTTTAAGTTCATTCTCTGCTCCAGCTCGAATATTGGGGAAGTCTGAAAAGCCGTATATCAAAAGGTATATTAGAGTACCGTACATTATCGGCAGTGAAATACAGCACGATTTTAAGAACTATACTCTTCAGACATCCTCTTACGCACAAGAATGACGGCGGTTTATGCAACGTCAAGAAAATAAATTATTTGACTTTGAGTTCAGCAACCTGGCCGAAAACCGGGTGCAATTTCTGTACAGGATTGACCGGATCTGACTGAATATCAGAATCTACCCGAAAAGCATATACATACTCACCCGGGGCCAACACCTTTTTGAGAGTAAACCAGCCATCCTCTGATTTCTGCATGACATCCATTGCCGGGTTCCAGCGGTTAAAATTGCCCAATAGACTTACCCCGTGTGCCGATGGGGCCTTCAGACGAAACATGACCTCCGCCCCATGTGACAGATTTCGTCGGGTTATAATCGTACCAGCCATAGGATGAATGTCCCGCTCTGTGAGATAATAGGTTGAAATAGAGCCGCTGGCAATTTCTTCCCGGGATTCATGGGTATCATCGAGCACAAACAAAGAATCGACTTTAAACTTATAACGAATTTTGAGCTCAGGTTTATCAAGCTCATACATTCCTGGATCGAGAACCAGATACCAGATTCCATACCGATTCCGGTGCATATCGATTGGCCGGTACCGGTTCTGGCTTCCGGTAAACTGTACTTTACGGGCTGCGGGATCAGAATAGGTGAACAGAATACCCCGTTTGGCCATTCCCCCACTGCCAGAACGGTTTCCAGAGTGAATATAGTAAATCGGACGTGGAGCGACGCTGCGCTTCAAATGATGCAGATGGCGGTATTCATAGGTTCGTATCTGGTCAGATGCAGCACTCTCCAGCAGATCAGAAGAATATTCCGGGAGCTGCTCTGCCGACAATGAGACATAAAAAATGGCTTGACAGAGGATGACTTTTAAAATTGCCCTGATAAATACATCGGGATAAAGCCGGTTCTGAAAGGTTGTCATCAAGTATTTACGCAATCGGACGATAATCATCTAGGTAAGGTTTCGGATGAATTTCCTGAATCCTGAACTTTTTTCGAAGATGGAGTGACATGCTCGCTGAAAAAGAATCAAACGGAACAGAAGAAAGCGAAGAAATCTCATACTCACCCGATGAGCTTGCGCAAATTGCTGAATTAACCGGTTCTTTTAATAAAGCTCCAGGGCAGATCAATATACTCGAAGACGATCTGCCTGAACCAGAAGCTTCAGAAACTGGCGATGAAATCCCGGGCGACTTCTCAGACAATGACCCTCTTGCCGAGGACTCTGGCGAAAGCGGCGGCGACCTGGATGATTTCCTGCCTGATACATCGACCTCTTCTACTCCCAAGGTAGATCTTTCTAAATTTGCCGACCTTGATGATGAATTCTCGGAACTCACCTCAGGTGGCAGTGCACAAACCGATAGTAGCACTGGCGAAGAAACCGCCGTCGATCTCGATTCATTAGACCCTTTCGCAGAAGACCTTTCGACCCCGGTAGATACCGACAGTGGTGAAGATTCCACATCGACCGGTGAGACCGATACAGGTGATCTCGATTTTAACTTACAAGACAATGTTAGTGAACCCGGTGAAATAGCAGATTTTGAGCTACCCGACACCGGCTTTACTGCAGACGAGCCAGATACAGATCCGGGGGATAGCCCGGATTTTGGGGCTGGCGATGAACCCCAGCTGGCCGATTCTGGAGGGAGTGACGTAAACCTCGATGATCTCGATTTCGGGAATACAGACACTGACCTGAACAATTCGCCAGATTTGACTGCCACAGAACCTGGCGCAGACGATTTTGGGGGCGATGATTTTTCGAGCGGTGCAGATTTTGAAACGCCACTCGATTCAGATGACATTGCACCGCCCGATTTTGGCGACCTGGGAGATTTACCCGAAACCTCTGATCAGGATACTGGCTTGGAACTCGATACCAATCTCGAACCCGGCGATGTTGAACCGCCCAGTTTTGACGATGTCTCACTCGATACCGACTTTGGCAGTACGAATGATGATTTCGGGGCAGCAGATTTTGACACCCCGGATCTCGGCACCCCCGATGCTCCTGATCTCGACGATCTGAATTTATCTGGCGGTTCTGACACCGCACTTGGCGAAGAAGAAGAGATAACCAGAAGTGGTCTTAGGCAGTTCAGCTGGCACCTCTAGCGAAGCGACCTCTATGCAGGGCCTTGATCTGGCTTCTGACCTTGAAGATTTACAGTCTGAAAGAACCGGAGAAATGTTCAGCGATGAAGATATCCGCCGGTTGCGCGATACTTTGCGGGGCTTTCCGCCTTTATTACGCCGGGCAATCATAGATACAATAATAGAAGATAAAATAGAGCCTGAGCAAATCAAAGATCTGGTTGGGCAGATTATCACAGGTACACAGCCTGAAGCGATACAAATCTGGCTCGAAGAAGCCACAGGGAAATCAATAAAAGATCTGGCCCCTGAAATTCCCAAGGGTGGCTCAAAAACGGTACTTGCCCGGCCCCAGTACTCTGATACAGGTATGCAGCGCCAGGCAAGACTGGTTCGATTGACTCAATTTTCAGCGATTGCTGCAGTTGCTTTTCTGGTTTTAGGTACAACCCTATGGTTTACCGTAGCGAAACCCTGGCTGTATAATAAAAAAGTTGCCCAGGGTCGGGCAATGATCTTGAACCCTGTTGAAGGCAGCGAGCAGAAAGCAGAAGAGCTGTTTCAAGAGGCCCTTGAATACTACAGAGAAAAACCCCATGCTTACCTGCAATATGCGGATGCTTACCGTCTACGCGGCAAATATGATGAAGCGTTTGAAAAATTATTCGGAAAAGTGCAACTGCTCAAAACTGGCAAAGAAATTCGAATGTCAGGGCAGGAAGTGCGCTCGTCAATGGATTTCTGGTCCCGCTTGCAGAAAGTTCCTGTTTCTGGCTGGCAGGATCAAAAAAACTCAATTATCCAGCTCGATGGGATTCCCTGGAAAATGGATTCTGCGGGGGCCTATCTGGTGAACCGCCTTGCCGGCAATAAAGATTCGGCCAATGTGCTGCTGGCCTTAGGTGCTTTTCACTCAAACCCTGCACGCCGTTTTGTTCGCCATGGATTGCGGAACAATCTGCTCGGCTTAGATTACTACCGCCGGGTTTTGACATTCGAAACTCAAACTTCGATGTTCGGTCGGGAAGAAGCCGCCTCAGCTGCGGTGATGGGCATCGGGGATGTTTATTACAACCAGCAGGAATATTACAAAGCATTAGATTACTTTGACAGAATCGTAAAAACAGACCCCTATGATATCGCCGGGCAAACCGGAATCCTGAAAACACTGATCAAAATTTACCGGGACAGTGGTGATCCGCGGTTAGTGATTCAACAACACAGTGTAGTCAAACACACTTTAAAGATTGAAGACAAACTTCCTCTCTTTCTGCTGGCAAGACTGGCCGCCTTTTACAATGACCTGCCCATGCGCGATGAATTGCGTATCAAGTACAATGTGGCACCCGATGATCCTGTGAATGGCCGGGCATTGAAAGAACGGTCAGCCGATTTGCTGAATCACATGTTCTCCAAAACCGAAGAAGATATTTACGGAAATAAAAAACGCGGCAATATGTTTGCTGAAGGTTTTTATCAGCGTGCCCGCTACTATCGCAATGATGCAGGGCAGATACGCATGGCCCTGAGCCAGTTTGAATACGCTTACCAGTATGATCCCCGGCATTTTTTAGCACTCAATGATCGGGCAGAATTGCTGATGAAGCTGAGAGATTTTACCGGAGCCATTGAACACCTCAAACTGGCCAATGAACAGATTTCACCGGATAAACTCGAAATGCTCGGCGATCGACCTGAAGATGAGACGCTGCTCGAAGCCGATCTCGGGGTCATTCCTTTCAACATGGGTAAGGCGATGTATCTGAGTCTTATTTCAGAGTTAGGAAATCCTCAGGCCTGGCTCAAAATGGATGAAGTCGATCGCTACCAGAATGCTAAGGAGAGCGGTGCTGCCGCTTTTGCTGCTCAACTCGACAGAATTGAGGGGTGGTTCGTCAAGGCGGATGACCTGGGCCTGCAAGATGAGGCAGTTCGTGCCCAGATGTATTATTATTCGGGCTGGGCAGACTATGTGCGCAAAAACTACAAACGGGCCTTGAGCTACTGGGAGAGTGTGCCCCTGGAACAACAGAAACGATATCCCCATTTAGAGCTGTCAAAATCTCATGCACTGTTCCAGCTTGCTTTGCAAAATGAAAAGGAACGTGAAAATTATCTCAAGGCAGCTGAGGGCATTCTTATTTATCTGCATGAAATTTACCGCGCCCGCTCTGAAGAAATTCTGCGACCTTCTGGGGCAAATCCTGAGCATTCAATGGTTTTTGCCCGCAATGCCGTGATTGTCAATAATCTGGGTGCGGTCTATGAAATTCTGGGCAATGAGAAAGATTCTCTGCAGATGTACTGGCGCTCAGTCGAATACGGAAAAAAAATCGGCCGGGAGAATGAAATTGCCCAACTGAATATCAAACTGCATTTTCAACGGGATGGCTTGACCGGCCAGGAAAAATTTCCCGTCTTAATGGACTTCATACCCCCTACTCTTTCAGAAGATGATCTATTAAACCAGTAACCGGAAAATGAACAATGACCATTAAACATCAAGAAAAGAATAAAGTGATTTTGAAAATTTTTGCCTTCCTGCTCTTTATCAGTTCTGTGATTCTGCTTGCTTTTTACATGATTTCCCGTACAGAAACCAGTCGTCTCGCCAATCACAACAATCTGGTTCAACTGAGCAGCCCGCTGCTTGAGAAGATGAGCACAGATGAAATGCTGCTCGAGATACTGGCAATCGCCCGGCCTTTGAATGAAAAAACCGGGTTGTTTGAGGTTTTGCCCGGTTTTCTGATCATGAATGAAGAGTTCATACCCCAGGTAACTCTCGAGGGAAAACAGATTGCAGATCAAAAGGCTACAGAACGCGAGTTTGAAAATATGCGGGAGATTTACCGCAAACTGAACCGTATTGATCCGGCTTTTGTGTCAGATCTTTCGAATGGCAGCCGCGGGCTCAAGCTTGCTCTGGTTGATTTACCGCATCTAGGCGGAGTGTACTCCGTCTACCATACAGGAAAGTTCCATGAAAATCTGCCGATGCTGGCGTCCTTCTTTGGTTGCGCTTTTACCCAGGCCTATCGTGGTTCAAGCACAATTGTACTCAATGAAGCTCTGCAGAGCCTGTTTCAGGAAGCAGAGTTTGCACAGCTGTGGCAAGAGGGTCAGCAATCGGGCAATTGTCTGCCTGAAGATACCCAGGATCGACTGAAATTTTCTCCCGATCTGGGTCGGCTCATTGAGAACTCCCGTAATCGGGATCCCGGGCCGGTCTTGAAAAAATTATGGCAGGCTAACGTTGATATTTTTACAATACAGCGCAGCTCAACAGTCTGGAGCGGTATCATCTTTGAATATTTACAACGAATGCTGCAAAATGGTGAGATTAAAAAAGAAGAACTCACTGCCCGAGCACAGAAAGCAGTTAATTTCAAATTTCAAACCGGGGCCATGAAATCGTATTTGAAGAATAATCTTGCATCCCAACAAATGAAAACCAAAGCAGCAATTGAGTACAGGCTGGGTCTTTATGAAACGGCAATTTCCGGTCGGGAAAAATTGTTGATGAATATTCCCGATCTCACCTCAATTACAGATTATATCAATAAAAATGCTTTCGCTGTGATCAGCTTTGAGCAGCCTGCCGCTGAAACCGACAAGCAAACAATGATTCCGGTTCCCTGGGACTCATCTGTAAAAATTTTCACCAATCTTCCGCGAGACTTATTTCCCCCTGAAAACAGAAAAAACATTCAATCATTCCAGAGTGCGCGTGAATGCGAAAATTGTGTGATCATTGATTCTGATGAAATTCCACTGCCGGTTTTTGCAGATATTACCCGCCGTGTACAGAATGTGCCTATGATTACGTTTCGACCTGAACGAGCGATATCAGATTTTCAAGGTACTCTAATTGCAACTTTTGCAGATGTCGTTACACATCCGACGATTGCTGTGCAAATCGTCAACTCAGCCGAGCCGTTACGAACATTATACTGGCCGGGAAAACAGTAACGTCTTTTCTACATCTTCGCCAATAAAAATCAGACCGACTCAATTTGACCCTTGCCCTGGCGAATCAAAACCGGCGGATACTCCCGCACATCTAAGATCGTCGAAAGTTCTTCGACAATGATTCCGCAGTTTAAGATGCCATCTACTTTTTTGTCATACAATTCTTCGAGATCATCGGGATTTGTAATGTACTCTTCTTCTGTCATCACAGAGCTACCGATCAGCGGAAACTGTAATCTCTGGTTCAGTTCCTGAACAACGGGATGATCTACAATACGGATGCCCACAGTCTTCTGCTTTGAGAGTGTGTACTGTGGCATGCTGCGTGCGGCAGAAAATACCAGGGTATAAGGCCCCGGCAGATTTGCCTTCATCCACCGGAAAATTCTATTGTCTTCCAGACGAATATATTCTGATGCCTGGGAAAAATCTTTACAATATAAACTCAGTGGTTTAGTAGCAGGAATTTCTTTCAAGGAATACAGTTTTTCAATGGCTTTTTTATTTTCGAGTGTGGTTACGAACGCATAGACAGTATCTGTGGGAATAATATAAATCTTGCCCTGGGAAATTCCCCGGGCGACTTCATCCATAACTCGTTTTTGCGGATTTTGAGGATGAATATGGTAAACCATCGGGCGTTTTTCGGCCTTTAAACAGGCAGACAATGGAAAAACAAGTAAAAGTTGACAATTTTAGTAAACTATTCTATATTCTAGAGTATGGTGCTGTCAATGAAAACAGAATACGCCTTACGGGCACTTTACCAGCTGAGTCTGGCTAAAGATTCTGTACATCGTAGCCAGATTTCAGAAGATCAAGGTATCCCTGCCCCGTATCTCGAGCAGATTCTTATTTCACTTAAAAAAGCCGGGCTGGTGCGCAGCATACGCGGACCCGGTGGGGGCTATCAACTTGCAAAACCGGGAAACCAGATAACGGTCTGGGATATTTATTCGGCTGTCGAAATGCCGGCATTTTCGGGAGAGCGCTGTTTTCCTGGAATGAAAAATGAATGTGATCGACTCTCGGCTTGCAAAATCAAAAATGTGTGGGCCAAAATCAATACCTCTGTCAGAGAGAGTATGCAGAGTCTTACATTGAATTCAATTACAGCCTGAGGAAACATGGAAGAACAGGAAATTATCGATTCAGTCACTACGGGAGATTATAAATACGGTTTCACAACCGATATTGAACAGGAACAGTTTCCGGTTGGCTTAGATGAAGACATCGTCAGAAAAATTTCGGCACGTAAAAATGAACCAGAATTTATGCTGCAGTGGCGCCTCAAAGCGTTTGCTGCCTGGCAGAATATGCAGGAACCAGACTGGGCCAAAGTTGACTATCCGCCTGTAAACTTTCAGAACATCAGTTATTTTGCGGCTCCCAAGAAAGCCATCAAAAGCCTGGATGAGTTAGACCCTGAAATACTGGCGACCTTTAACAAACTAGGTATTCCATTACAGGAACAGAAAGTGCTGGCTGGGGTAGAAGGGGCTCCGCGGGTCGCTGTCGATGCAGTGTTTGACAGTGTCTCGGTAGGCACTACATTTCGAGAAACATTGGCTGAACTTGGTATAATATTCTGCTCTTTCAGTGAAGCGGTGAAAGACCACCCTGACCTCATTCAGAAATATCTGGGCAGTGTCGTTCCGGTGAGGGATAATTTTTATGCCGCATTGAACTCGGCAGTCTTCAGCGACGGCTCATTCTGCTATATTCCCAAAGGGGTGCGCTGCCCGATGGAGCTTTCTACATATTTTCGAATCAATGCAGCAGGCAGCGGGCAGTTTGAACGCACGTTAATTATTGCCGATGAAGGCAGTACGGTAAGTTATCTGGAAGGATGCACCGCCCCCCAGCGAGATGAAAACCAGCTGCACGCAGCAGTAGTAGAACTGATTGCTCTGGATGATGCCTCTATAAAGTACAGTACTGTGCAAAACTGGTACCCCGGTGATGCTAACGGAAAAGGCGGTATTTATAATTTTGTTACCAAGCGCGGCCTGTGCAAAGGAAAAAATTCCAGAATCTCGTGGACACAGGTAGAAACGGGATCAGCGATTACCTGGAAATACCCGAGCTGTGTTCTAAAAGGTGACAACTCAATTGGTGAGTTCTATTCGGTTGCCGTAACCAACAAAGCACAGCAGGCCGATACCGGCACAAAAATGATTCATCTGGGCAAAAACACGCGCAGTACAATCATCTCAAAGGGAATCTCTGCCGGTCGCAGCAAGAACACCTATCGTGGCCTGGTTAAAATTTCCCGTCAGGCAGAAGGGGCACGCAATTATTCGCAATGTGACTCTCTGCTATTGGGCAGCTCGTGCGGAGCATTCACATTCCCTTATATTGAGACTAAGAATAATCGAGCACAGGTTGAACATGAGGCAAGTACGTCTAAAGTGAGTGAAGACCAGCTCTTTTACCTGCAGCAGCGCGGTTTATCTGAAGAAGATGCAGTTTCATTGATCGTCAATGGTTTCTGCCGGGAAGTCTTTCGGGAACTGCCCATGGAATTTGCCGTTGAAGCACAAAAGCTACTGGAAATAAGCCTCGAAGGCAGCATAGGTTAAGCGGAGAAAACATGGCATTACTCGAAATTAAAAATCTGCACGCAAGCATTGATTCAAAAGAAATTCTCAAAGGCGTCAACCTGACGATTCAACCGGGAGAAGTTCATGCAATCATGGGCCCCAATGGTTCAGGAAAAAGTACCCTCAGTGCAGTGATTGCAGGTCGAGAAGATTATGAGGTTACTGACGGAGACATTCTGCTCAACGGAAAAAGCATTCTCGACTTGGCACCCGAAATGCGGGCCCGAGAGGGAATCTTCATTGGTTTTCAGTATCCCGTTGCAGTGCCCGGTGTGAACAATATGCAGTTTCTGCGTACCGCCCTGAATGCAGTTCGCAAGCACCACGGGGAGACAGAGCTCAACGCGGCAGATTTTCTGAAACTGGCACGATCAGAAATGGCTGGTATTGGCATGAATGCAGACCTGATTAAACGCTCATTGAATGACGGCTTCAGTGGCGGTGAGAAAAAAAAGAATGAAATTTTACAGATGAGTCTGTTATCACCCAAAGTTGCAATACTTGATGAAACAGACAGCGGGCTGGATATCGATGCATTAAAATCTGTAGCAGAGGGGGTTAACCGGTTTCGCTCACCTGAAAAGGGAATCTTACTGGTTACCCATTACCAGAGACTGCTGAGCTATATAGTGCCCGACTTTGTGCATGTTTTTGCAGATGGCCAGATTCAAAAATCAGGCGGGAAAGAACTGGCCGAGCACCTTGAAAAATTCGGCTATGATGATTTCAAAAAAGACGGGGCAGAAAACGTAGCATGATTGCCGAGAAACCATCCACCGGATCATGGCTTAAAGCTAAACGGGAGTTGGCTTATTTATTGAGCCATAACACCTATCCCACGAATAAAGACGAAGATTTTCGATATACAGACTTGTCTTTTTTGCATGATGAAAAATTTATCAAACTAACCTCAAAAGCGTCATTACAGGCATTCTGGAATGAACAGGAAATAAAAAGTAAGAGTATAGACAGCTGCACAATATCTAACCTGCTGGAAACTGATTCTGCAGAGATTATCGAAAGTAACCGTGACTTTGTTGTATCTCGCAATACCCTGAATTTTGAGCTTGGCTACCATATTCGACTGAATAAAAACAATAACGAAGACTGGCAGGTTCTTAAATTAAAACACAGCTCTGAGCAGGGTGAGACTTTTTTTCGCCACCTTATTGAAGCGGAAACCGGGTCTAAAGTGATTGTTGTCGAAGAGTTTCAGGCAGAAAATCAAGCCCTCATAAATTCGATCACTGAATTCAAGCTGTCACAAGGAGCACAGATCTTCTATATTCGTCGCCAGGAGCAGAAACCAGAGTCTATTCACCTCGGCGGGGTCTTTGCAACCCTTGCAGAAAATGCTGACTTTGGCAGTGTCTTGTTGCAAAGTGGCGGGAAGTTATCCCGTATTACTGGTGAATTCTCAATTGACGGAAAACAGGCAAACTGTTCACTAAAAGGACTGGCAACGATGGATAAAACCCGCCATTCTGATTTTACTGTTTCCGTTAGACATATGGCATCAAACACAACTTCATCCCAGACTTTTCACAATCTGGCAGATGACAACTCGAGTGTTGCCTTTACCGGACTGGTACATGTTTGTGAAGGGATTTCTGGCATCGAGGCAGATCAAATGAATCGTTCACTATTGGCATCTCATGACGCGATCGCATATTCGAGACCCCAACTCGATATTCTTTCAGACGATGTCAAATGCTCGCATGGTTCGACGACCGGCCGGCCCGATGATGATGCTATCTTTTATATGCGTTCACGCGGCATCACTGAAAAAATTGCCAGGGAACTGCAAAAAGCTGCGTTCATTAAGGCTGTTATACAGATTCCTCATGCCGGGCTGCAAAAAGAAATCACAGACTCGATCTTGCATGATAATTTTCAAAAGGATGCTGAAATATTACTGGAGATGTTATGAGCAATACAGAAAATAAATCTCTGGAACCCGCAAGTACCGTGACCGAACAAGATGTGATAGATGTTCTGTACACTTGCTATGACCCTGAGATCCCTCTCAATATTTACGATCTGGGTCTCATCTATGGCATTCGAATCGATGAAACCGGTCATAAAGTCGAAGTTGATATGACATTGACCTCCCCCAATTGCCCGTCAATAGAATCATTGCCGATGGAAGTCGAAGAAAAAATACGCGAAATTCCCGGGGTTGAAGATGTACAACTCAAACTTGTGTGGGAACCTCCCTTCAGTATGGATCTCATGTCAGATGAAGCTCGTCTGGCTTTAGGGCTGCTGTAATTTTTGAGAAAAGTCATCCGCCCCCAAACACCTAACCACCGATTTGTTCTATTGATCTGCAAGACAAACGTTGCTGAATTTTTAATAAAATACTTGCAGATTAAGAGCTGAACTTAAAACTATTGAATGACTGTCCATTCTGTTCGTTTAAAATCTTATAAACTGGTAGTTCTGGCCACCGCAACTCTGGTGGTCATTTCCTGCGGTTCCCTCTTCAGAAGAGCATTTACCCAACCCAAAGTCAGTGTCGAAAACCATAGGTTTGAGAATATAGCATTGTCTGGCGCTCAAGTCATTCTGGGAATCGGAATCGACAACCCCAACCCGATCGGGCTCACGGTCAAGAATCTCAAGTACAAACTCGATCTCGATTCTGAAGAGCTGATACGCGGTCAAAAATCGGAACCGATCGCCATCGAGTCTTCAAAGAAAACAGTTTTCGAGCTGCCATTGACTGTTGCCTATTCGGGATTAACGCGCGGAATCTCTGGCATATTATACAGAGACAAAATTGACTACAAATTCACCGGTGCAGTCACAGTAGATACCCCGGTTGGCGATCTGGATTTTGATATCAATGAAAGTGGCAGTATACCGATACCATCACGACCTGAATTTTCAATTGTCGATGTAACAGTCGACGAAGTTGGTTTAAGCGAATTGCGGATGACCTTTACTGTCAAGATTGACAATAATGAAGCCGTCGAGCTTGACCTGCGAAAATTTAAGTTTAATCTGAAAATTCAAGATGAGAATGTATTTTCGATTGCCAAAGGACTCGAAGTAAAATTACCGCAGAGAAAAGCAGTAACTCTCGATGTACCTGTTTCGTTTCGATTTCTTGGCTTGAGCAGTTCTGTGATTGATACAGTGCGCAGTGGTCAAATGAAGTATGATGTTTCTTTTGAACTCGATCTGGATTCCCGGTATGGGCCATTTACGTTACCCTGGCGAAAGGTAGCTCAAAAAACTCTATACTGAACCATTGAGCCAGAGGTGATATGCAAGAATTGTTTTCCCGTCAATAATGAGATCGTTTTCAATTGCCGATTGCATCTGTGCTTTTGTCATCAAGACCGTCTGCAGATCTGTTTCGTCTACATCGGGTTTTTTAAGGCCGGGTTTCAGCTGACCATTGGCAAGAAAAATATATAAAACTTCTGTGCAGATTCCTATGGCCGGGTAATAGCGCATTACTTTTTGAAAGTTGTCGCATGTATAACCGGTCTCTTCCTGTAATTCCCGGCGGGCACAATCGACAGGCAATTCACCAGAAAGAGATTTACCAGCGGGAATCTCCAGTGATTTTCTGCCGGCGCCGTATCGCATCTGCTCAACCAGAACAATACTCTTTTCTGCCTGCGAGTTGGGTAGAAATGCTATAATTGCACTCGCCTCAGGATATACCACAAGAGGTTTTTCACCATGCTCGGTGTTTAATGTTATAAACCGGATTTCTCCGTTGTTAAACAATTCTCTCTGTTCAATCATTCGATTTGGTAGAATTGTCACCGGTTTTCAAAACCGCTAAAAATGCTTCCTGGGGAATTTCAACCGAGCCGATCATTTTCATTCTTTTTTTCCCTTCTTTCTGCCTCTCGAGAAGCTTTCTCTTTCGACTGATATCCCCGCCATAGCATTTGGCTGTAACATTTTTTCGTAAAGCTGAAATATTTTCCCGGGCAACAACCTTAGCCCCAATAGCTGCCTGCAGAGCGATCAAAAACTGGTGTTTTGAAATCAGGTTCTTGAGCTGGGCAATCACTTCACGGCCTCGTCGTTCTGCATTCGAGCGGTGTACAATCATCGATAATGCATCAACCTTGTGGGCATGTACTAATATATCGAGTTTCACCAGATCTGTCGGCCGGTAATTTGAGAACTCATAATCGAGTGACGCATATCCTTTAGAGACCGACTTTAAACGATCGTAAAATTCAAAAATCATTTCTGCCAGAGGCATCAGATAGATGATCTGTACAGTCTGGGTGTCGAGATAGTTGATGCCAGAACTGTCCCCTCTTTTTTCCTGCAGCAGTTGCAGAATTCCACCCAGATATTCTGCCGGTGCGATAATATTGACTTTGACATTCGGTTCTTCGATTTTCTGAATACTGCCTGCATCGGGAAACTCACTGGGATTATCGATTTCTTTAACTTCACCGTTCATGAAGGTTACGCGATAATTTACAGACGGTGCGGTGGTGAGCAGGTTAATATGAAATTCTCTTTCGAGTCTTTCCTGCACAATTTCCATATGCAGCAGTCCCAGGTATCCCACCCTGTAACCAAACCCGAGGGCTTCACTGCTTTCAGGTTCATAGACCAGCGCGGGATCATTGAGTGCAAGCTTTTCAATCGCTTCTTTCAGCAACTCATAGTCATCACCATTGACCGGATATAATCCGCTGAAGACCATTGGTTTTATTTCTTTAATGCGAAACAGTGCTTCACTTGCTCTTCGGGTATCATGGGTAATCGTATCACCGAGTTTAACCTCAGAAACATTTTTGATACCAGTTACAATATAACCCACTTCACCCGGTGAGAGCATTGGCTGAGGTACTAGTTTTAATTGAGAAATGCCCACCTCATTGACCACTTTTGAGGTGTTCTTTTTCATGAAATAAACTTTGTCATTTTTTGTGAGAGTTCCATCAAATACCCTTATTTTTTCAACAACCCCCCGGTAGGCATCAAAATAAGCATCGAAGACCAATGCCCGTAAGGGTGCATTTTCATTGGTTGTCGGGGGGGGTATAAAATCAATTATCGATTGCATCAATTCTTCTACCCCGAGGCCAGATTTTGCCGAAACCGGCACTGCTTCATCCGGGTTTAGACCTAATGATTCTTTAATTTGGCCTTTCACACGTTCTACATCCGCACTGGGTAAATCTACTTTATTGATGACCGGTAAAATATAGAGGTCTGCTTCTAACGCCAGATAAAAATTTGCAATCGTCTGGGCCTGAATGCCCTGGGTGGCATCTACCAACAGGAGAACACCTTCACAAGCGGCAAGCGAACGGGAAACTTCATAGGTGAAGTCAACATGACCCGGAGTGTCGATCAGATTAAACAGGTAATCTTCGTTATCTTTTCCCCGGTAGACAAAGGTCGCGGAATTTGATTTGATGGTGATGCCGCGTTCGCGCTCAATATCCATACTGTCGAGAATCTGTGCCATTTTGTCGCGCTGGGTGACCAGTTTTCCGAAGTCGAGCAGTCTATCGGCAAGGGTGCTTTTGCCATGATCGATATGAGCGATAATCGAAAAATTTCGAATTCTGTGGATCGGAATATTGTTGACTGACATGGCACTCCTGAATCAAATATTTTGACCGCTTGTAAAGCGAATAGAACTGAGATTAGCTCATAACTCCAAGTTGCCAGATTGATCTATAATTTTGAGTGTAGAACCTCACCAGCCCAGTACAACTTTTTCAACAGAATGCAGGGCAGAACCAAAGAAAAGTTTTTCCATGTCACGAAAACTGTCTGTAATATCAGAGACAAACAGGTTTACCCTGCCGTTATTTTTTTCGCCGGTCAGTTTTTTTTCTGTTAAATCTTGCTCTAATTGTACTGCCGTTTCTTCTGAAGAATCAATTAAATTAAACTGCGGATATAATCTAGTGATTGTCTCTTTCAGCAATGGATAATGTGTGCAGCCCAGAATCAGGTGGCGGATGCCTTCTCTCTCAATTTCATCTAAATACTCCCGAAGTATCAGCTCTGTAATATTTTTACGCAAAAAGCCTTCTTCAATCATGGGTACAAGCATCGGACAGGCCTTTGAAAACAATGACAATGATGGCAAAAGACGAGAAGCTGTTTTTTCATATGCACCACTGCGAATCGTTGAGCGGGTGGCGATCACTCCTGCCCGGTCTATTGTGTCATCGTACCTCGCCAGGGCCAGAACCCCGGGTTCGACAACCCCAAGAACCGGCACCGGACTTCGCTCCCGAAGTTCCTGTAAAGCGAGAGACGAGGCTGTATTGCAGGCAGCGACGACGTATTTGACATTTTTTGTGAGAAGAAATTCGAGAATTTCCAGAGAGTAACGAATGACAGTTTCTTTTGATTTGCTACCATACGGTACCCGGGCTGTATCACCAAAATAAATGAGATTTTCACCGGGTAAACGTCGGTGAATTGCAGATAAAACAGTAAGCCCTCCCAGGCCACTGTCGAATACACCTACCGGGCGGTGCGCATCAGTTTGCGTCAAGCTCAAATACCGAGTGGATTATGCGCATTGCCTCTTCGCCATGTTCTTTGTCGATCACGCAGGAAATTTTAATTTCACTGGTTGATATCATATGAATATTGATTCCCGCTTTGGCCAATGCCTTGAACATTCCCGCCGCAACCCCGGCATGGGATTTCATACCGATACCAACTGCAGATACAATTGCAATTTTATCATCTAAAGTGATTTCACCTGCTCCCCAGGTTGAAACCAGGCTGGTTAGACTCTCTTCGGTGTCTTTGAGATCTTTCGCGGGAACGGTAAATGAAATAGTATTGAGATTATTTTTGCCAGTCGATTGAACAATTACATCTACATTTATTTTTTTCTCTGCGAGGCGTTCAAATACCTCGGCAGCGATGCCCGGCCGGTCAGGAATATCTGCCAGTGAGACACGAGCCTCATCTTTTTTTAGACTAACCCCGGTTACCAATAATTTTTCCATAATTTGATCCTCTGGTAAAACCAATGTACCCTCTGAAAACGTGAAACTGGAGCGAACATGAATTACCACATTATATTTTTTTGCAAATTCTACTGAGCGGGAATGTAAAACCCCGGCCCCAAGTGAGGCAAGTTCAAGCATTTCATCATAACTAATCTGAGAAAGTTTGCGGGCCTTCGGTATTTTATTGGGATCACCCGTATAGACCCCTTCTACATCCGTAAAAATTTCACATTCTTTTGCAGAAAGCGCAGCTGCGAGAGCTACAGCCGAGGTGTCAGAACCACCACGACCCAGAGTTGTTATATTACGCTCTTCATCGACACCCTGAAAACCTGCAACAATGCATACATGACCGTTCTTTAATGATTCGATCAATCTATCGGTTTCTATTTTTTCAATACGGGCATTGGTATGATTCTTATCGGTAAGAATGTTGACCTGTGAACCTGTAAAACTTTTTGCCGGAACCCCGAGTTTGTCCAGGGCCATTGCCAGCAGTGAAATAGACACCTGTTCCCCGGTAGACAAGAGCATATCCATTTCCCGTTTCGGCGGGGAGTCATGAATCTGGGCAGCAAGAGATACCAGTGCGTCTGTGCTGTGACCCATGGCAGAGACTACGACCACCAGAGAAATCTGTCTGTCATGATAACTTTTTATGCGGGCAGCTACCTTTCTGATTCTTTCTGCATCTGCAACAGAAGTACCGCCGTATTTTTGTATAAGAATTTGCATAGCGACGAGGAAGAGTTCTAAACCGAATATGTACGGTCAATCATTCGGCAATTCAGATTCATCGGCATCCCGATTCTGCTCCAGAGGCGGTAGCAGCATTTTTCGGGTAATCTCGGCTCGTCTTTCAGGAGTAAACAATGTCAAAAGATAGGGAACAATGGAGGTATTTCCCTCTGTCTCAGCGTCTTTATCCATTTGGCGCATAACATCAATAATATCGAAATCCCGCCAGTTCTGCATCATCTCTACTGCTTTTTCGGGAGGCATATTGCGAACTTTATCTGCCAGATCCCGAACTTTCTTTTGCCGATCTTCCCAGTCTTTGGTCAACAAAGCGAGTTTACGCCGTTCTGCCTGAATTCCTTTTTTGAGTTCTTCTACCTCTGAAATTTTCTTTTCCAGATCACTGCCTGAGGTTTCCAGTTCTGCGGCTTTAGCGGCAAGTTTTTCTTCCTGCTCGAGTAATCTTTCTTCCCATTTTTGAAAACTGAGTTTTTCAATTTCGGTAGGATAGTCTTTGTCTTCAATTCGCTCAGGGTTCTGGGCCTTCAAAAACGGCAGGTACTCAGAGGCATTGATAACACCGTTGGAATGCAGAAAGTAAATAAGAACCATCGAAAAGAAAAGAATAAATGCCAGTAAGCCAAAGATAATGCGTTTTTGAGCCATTTAACGTTCCTGTACTGAATATCGTCTGCGCATTTTACCGACGTCGCGATGCAGACTTTCGAGCTCTCTTTCAAGTCTGAACATTTTTTTTCTCATTTCCCTTACCGTGTAGACGATTGTCTTGAAAGATGTGTGTATTCCGTTAGTTACACACTGGCGTACTACCGGCAAACTCTCTTCACTATGTTCAAACATTTTTCGCTACCCTCATCATATTCTGTTCGTCGAGTTCCAGACGTTCCTGTTTCAACACTTCTGAATGATAAGACTTCAAAGCATTTTCTTTCAAGATCTCGACTGCCCTCTTTTCTGTACTCGCTTTTCTTAAAATTTCAGTCTGTTTTTGTAATTCGGGTTTCAATTTTTCTATTTCTCGATCAGCCACATTCGCGCGAATTCTCAAGTTCTGCATATATCTTCGACGGGTAAGAATGTCGCCCAGATTTATGCCACGTGTTTTCATTGCCATTGAATCTTCCCTTAAGAGCTTTGTCGATTCAGACATGTTTTTGTCAATCTCCTGACGGAAACTGCTGATTCTCTGATTTACTTTTGCCAACTCTGTCATTTGCTGCAGTTCTCGCATTTTTTTGAGTTGCAGATATGCTTCCAATGGAAATGAAAATTTTTTCATTTAGACTACTCTCCGTAAGTTTGTTTGTCCCGTACGGGTACCTTTCATCTGGTTGACCAGTTCTTTCAGCTGCCGTGATGTTTCGTTAAAGGGGGTGGCCTCTTCATTTGACTGTCTTAAAAATCTATTGAGGGGATCATTCATTCTTATTGCAGTATCAATGACTGAACTTGAACCACGAGCGTATGCACCTATGTTTATCATCTGTTCATTGTTGGCATACTCTGCAAGCGTCTCTCTCAACGAACGTGCATTGTCAAACTGGTCTTTTTCAAGCACTCGGGACATAACCCTGCTGATCGAAGAGCGAACGTCAATAGGCGGATAATGATTCTTCTCTGCCAGCGAACGGGAAAGGACGATGTGTCCGTCAAGAATTCCCCGCGCTGTGTCGGCAATGGGATCATTGAGATCGTCCCCTTCTACGAGTACTGTGTACACACCGGTAATGGAACCCTTGTCAGAATTACCGGCCCGTTCAAGCAGCTCGGGCATCATTTGAAATACCGATGGAGTGTAACCCCGGGTTGCGGCGGGCTCTCCGCGCCCCAAACCGATTTCTCTCTGCGCCATTGCCAGTCTGGTCAAAGAGTCCATCATCAGTAAAACTTTTTTACCCTGGTCGCGAAAATACTCGGCAAGGGTTGTTACCAGATAGGCTGCTCTTACTCTCTGGATAGCCGATTCATTGGAAGAAGAAACGACAACAACAGATTTTTTCAAACCGTTTTCACCTAATTCATTACGAATAAAATCATTCACTTCACGTCCACGCTCACCAATTAAGCCAATAACGTTGACATCAGCCTGAGCATAACGGGCAATCATTCCCAGCAGAGTACTCTTACCAACCCCGGAACCGGCAAAAATGCCGAGTCGCTGCCCATGACCAACAGTCAGAAATCCATCGATTGCCCTTACTCCCGTCGGAAGTACAGTTTCGATTGGTTTTCGATGCAGAGGATTCGGAGGCATTGCATTGAACGATCTTAATTCCCCTGTTACAAATTTATTCTTGGAATCTAATGGTACACCCACCCCGTTCATAACTCGACCGGTAATATTGTTGTCAATTCGGATGGACGGCATTTTGCCAGAACTGACAATTCTGGTGCCGGGAAAAATGCCCGTGATTTCTTCATAGGGAGAAAGAATCATCATCTCGCCCTCAAACCCGATGACCTCAGCTTCTATATACCGGGATTCTTCGATACCTTCGATATAGCAGATTTCACCCAGACTCGCATCGGGACCATGGGAATAGATGATCCTGCCCATAACTTTGCGTACTGTACCAAGAGACCGTAAGGTCTCTGTACTTCGTATTATGTCACCATACTTGCTGAGAACATCTGTTGGCGGTATAATTTTTCGCGCAATCATAGTTCTTTACATTGGCCGAGCATCGCGAATCGCCTGCTCGATCTCCTTGAGTTGAGTTGAGATTCTGGCGTCAATTGCACCAACATCTGTTTCAATAATTACACCGCCACGATCTACACGCGAGTCTTCATAAATGTTTACTTTACGTAACGATTCCATCATTTTGACAATTTCATCTTTATGAGCTGTTGTGAGCTCAAGATCATGAAAGTTGACACGAATATCAATTCGGTCTCTTTCTTTAATTCGTGCTAATGCTTCCCGTATGTTATTGAGAACAACTTCTTTACGCTCAATAATTTCATCTTTAATTACTTTGCGGGCAATCATCAGAATCATTTCGACCATTAGTTTTTCTGAATCCCTTACAATCTGCTCACGCACATCAATTGCGTGACCAAGAATTGTACCAAGGCGGTCAATTAAGCGCCTTACTTCGCCCTGCCCTTCTCGATACCCAATTTCCCGACCTGCATTGTAGCCTTTCTGGTAAGCTTCATGTTCAATATCAGCGACCCGCATTTCGGCTTCTTTCACCATGCGCTCAACTTCGAGTTTTGCCCTCTCTACAATCTGGTCAGATTGAAGGCGGGCACTGTCTTCTTCTTTTTTTGCTTTTTCTTTTGCGTCTTGAATGAGGGCAAAGGCTTCTTGTCGGCCTTTTTCAACGATCTGGTTTCTTTCCTGATCTGCTTCGACTTTTCTTAACTTGATTTCATTTTCAGTTTCTTCTCGATATCTCTGCAGTTCGGCTTCAATTTCTTCAATGGAAGGCCCAGTGTACTGCTCAATGATATTGCCTTCTGAATCAAGTTCAAATTCGGCCAGTTCATCGAGCTGCTGAAATTTCTTATACCGTTCTGGCATTTCGAGAATAACAGCATCTCTTTGTGCTTCTATCTCGTTCGAATTGAAAACAAGTTTACCCATTTTTTCCCAGTATCCCTTCTATTAGTATCGTCACACAACCAGTTCGTCTTCACCCGCACGGGCAACAATAATCTCACCGTCTTCTTCGAGTTTACGAATGATATTTACAATTTTTTGCTGGGCCTCTTCAACATCTTTGATTCGAATTGGTCCCATAAACTCCATATCTTCGCGTAACAGCGCTGCCGCCCTCTTAGACATATTGCGGAATATTTTTTCCTGGACATCAGTATCTACTGCTTTAAGTGCTTTTGCAAGATCTTGCATATCAATTTCTCGCATTACCCTTTGAATAGACTTATCGTCGAGTAGAACGATATCTTCGAAAACAAACATTTTCTTTTTGATTTCTTCTGCAAGTTCAGGATCTTCTTCTTCAAGTGCTTCAATGATTGATTTTTCAGTTCCCCGGTCTACCTGGTTTAAGACTTCTACAACTGCTTCGATACCGCCGGCCATGGTGAAATCTTCATTTGACAAGGTTGAGAGTTTTCTTTCGAGAACCCTTTCCACTTCCCGCAGAACCTCTGGTGAGGTTCTATCCATTTTTGCGATTCGCCGGGCTACATCTGCCTGAATGTTATGGTTCAAGCTTGATAAAATCTGGGCTGCTTTATTCGGGTCCAGATATGACAAGATCAATGCAATTGTCTGCGGATGCTCGTTCTGAATAAAGTTCATTAACTGCGCCGGATCTTGCCGGCGAACAAAATCAAAAGGCCTAACCTGCAATGAACTGGTAAGTCGATTGACAATATCAATGGCTTTCTGTGTACCCAGTGCCCGCTCAAGTATTGCCCTCGCCTGATCAATACCACCGCGGGTGATAAACTCCTGAGCCATCATCAGCTCCTGGAATTCTTGCAGAACCTTCTCTTTGTCTTCGGGAGTTACCTTGTCGAGACGCGCGATTTCATAAGTAAGGGTATCTACCTCAGCTTCACTGAGGCGTTTCATTACATCGGCGGCCACCTCTGACCCGATGGCCAAAAGAAAGATTGCCGCTTTTTGTTTACCTGAGTATTCGCCGGGTTTTGCCATGTTATTCCTCCGCCAGCCAGGTTCTTAACAGATGTGCAACATCTTCTGGGCGCTCTTTCGCAAGGTTAATCGCGTTTTCAAGCATTTCCCGACGTGCCCGCTCTTCGAGAGACATTTCGACTTCTACCCCTTCTTCTTCAATTGCTCGCAGGGCAGCTTCACGCATCATCTGTTGCTGGGCAGCAAGTTCTTCTTCACGCAGTCTGCGGCGTCTTTCGATTTCTTTTTTGATCGCCTGATAGATCAAAGAAACCAGTGCCAGAACCAGTAATGTTATCAACGTTGCCATTAACAGGCGGCGAATCGTTCTTTGTCTGCGCAGGTCATCGTCTTCTTCGTCGAACTGGCGGCTGCGGTCTTTTTGCAGATGTCTTACCGATATCTGGTCACCACGGGCTATATCAAAGCCGACTGCTTTTTTCAGAAGGTCTGTAACCCGCTGTAACTCTTCATCAGTAACAGGGAAATATTTGCGATTATAACCGCCAGTGTCTTCGTTTTCGCCAAGTCTTTCCCAGCGTCCGTCGAGAATTACCGACAGATTTACTGTTTCTAACTCCCAGGGTTGTTTTTTGATCAACCGGTGGGTTTTATTGAATTCATTATTCTTTATGTCTTCTTTTTTTGTGTATTTGGCTTTTTGATAGTCACGATCTTTATAACCGGGAGGGATATTCGGTTCAGTGCCAGCAGGACCTTCAGGCGTAAACCCGTTGCCTTCGAATTGCTCGGTTGTTGTTTTACTGGAAACTTCCAAGGAATCTTTCACCACCCTTTCAGAATATGGGGTCTTGGGATCATCGGGAGTCATCACCACCGGCTCTACTTCATGTCGTTCAATTTCTTCTTTGTCCCAGCGCATTTTCAGATCAAGTCTTACGATATCAAATCGATCACCGTAAGTGCCTTCACCATAACTGTATACCAGAGATTTCTGAATATCGGTCAGAAGCTTAATTCTTTCTTTTTCCTGAATTTTCAGTTTCTCTGAGACCTGCTTTAATTCCCATTTTTCTTTATCAATTTCATTATCGAAATCATTGAGTATTTCCCCATCGGGTCCGGCGACTGAAACATTTTCTTTTTTCAAACCCGGCACAGATCGCGAAACAAGGGTTACGATACCTTCTATTTCTTTTCGGGTAAGGTTCTCAACCCCGGGCGCATACTGCAAAAGTACTGCGGCGGTTACAGATTCAGATTTATCTTCGAATAATTCATCAGGGGGAAAAGCAATATTAACCTGGGCCCGGTCAACCCCGCGCAGGGTTGCCAGCGTACGGGATAGTGCCCCCATTAGAGCCCTTTGTTTTTTGACATCTTTTTCGAATTGAGTTTCTGACCATTTGTCAGTATCAAACAATTCCCAGCTGGGAACGCCCTTCGGGATCAGATCTTCCTGGGCGAGAGACATCAATGCCCGTTCGCGATCTTCAGGACGTACAAATATGGCTTCTGTACCATTGGTCGTAAAATTAAAACCGAGTTCCTGCAGTTTTGAAGATACAGCTGCAAAATCTTTTGACTCAAGGCCTTTGTAAAGAACAACTTTCCCCTGGTCAGACGACATACTGCCAACAAAAACCAGAGCGATAACCACTACCCCGGCCACCACACCAAGGATAATCTTGCGGGTCATGTCGAGCTTGGCCAGCCCTTCATTCAGTTTTTTCAAATAACTTCGTAACGTCTCAAGCATGAGCAACCCCTAGGAAACGCAAGCGTTTCTTAAATTTTGTCCAACGGGTTCCTAAGCCGACCTGAAGTTATCTTTTTTTTATCTCAGGTTCGACAGCTCACGATAGGTACGAATTGCCAGATCTGCTAATGACTTTGTGAAAGTTAACGATATCCTGGCCTTCTCTGCTGCGATCATAACTGTATGCGCTTCAACAGAATCAGGTTCAGAAATCATTTGCTGGGTCAGATTCTCGGCTGTAATCTGCTGACCATTTACTTTCTCAAGAGCCTTTTCGAATACACTGGCAAAATTTTCAGAAGCAGACTCAGGTGTGGGAGCCATGGACGGTAATCCGTTGCTGTGTCCCTCTCTGGTTGTCTTCAGAGGAATTATGTCTCCTTTGAGCATTGTGTTCGGCAAAAGATGAAACATTCCTGTACTTTGCATCGTTAGTCTCCCGTATCTTTTCGTATCTCTACGTCAATAAATTTTTATTATTTATATAAATTATCAAGTTTTTTTTATATAAACACATATATACTACTTTACTATCTTCCTATCTGCATTGCAGCCTGAAACATTGATTTTGCCCCGGCGATGATCTGGGCATTTGCTTCGTAAGAGCGGTTTGCAGAAATCATATCTACCATTTCTGAAACAATATCAACATTAGGATATTCAACATAACCTTTTTTAGGGCCTATTTTGATTGCATCGGGATGTCCCGGATCATATACTAATCTCAGGGGCGTATTTTCATCTCTTTCTACTTTTACCACGCGAACGCCCTGCCCTTCTCCCGTTCTTAAACCGAAAGGATAGACGGGAGACTTCCATCGGGTACGCAGATTCACAGGTTGAAAAACTGCACGCCTTCTACGGTAAGGACCATCGTCTTCTGTAGTTCTCGTTGTAGTTGCATTAGCAATGTTATTTGAAATAACATCCATTTTCAATCTTTGGGCCGATAAACCGGTAGATGCGATATTGATTGCTTTAAACATTATTTTATACCTACACTGTTCTCAAAACTATATTCAGCATTCTAAAGTTACCATTGATCTGCGTGGCCATTGCCTGATACTGCATCTGGGTTTTAACTGCCATGTTTACTTCATGTTCTGGGTCGACATTGTTACCGTCATTGCGCATGGTAGACAGATAATCTATATGCGTGCGACCATCGACTTCACGAAAATCTCTGGATCTGAAAAAAGGAATATGACGTTCATGTGTAGTTTTTGCAGGAACTGCATTGGCAGCAACAGCCTTTTCAGAATCTAAAACCCTTTTCAGTTCAGCCTCAAAACTGACTTCACTGCGTTTAAAGTGCGGAGTATCTGCATTGGCAATGTTGTCAGCAATTACATTTCTTCTTGTGACCGCGACATCCATACCTTTTTCAAGCAGATATTGAGTTTTTCCCCAGTTGCCATTATCCAGAAACATCTTTAAGAATATCGGATGCATTGGCATATATCGAGAGATTTTTTTTAGACTAGAGAAGATCGAAAAATGAGCCCGGGTTCAAGTCAGAGTTCCAGGTTTTTCAACATGTACCGAAGCTCGACTTATTCGCTGTTTTTTTGAGCTTTGAGCAACAGCTTGCAGATTTTTTTTCAATGACGGAATGGCTTTAACCCATCGAAAATGTGGGTACAATCCCTCTGCGGTTTTTAGAATTGCAGGTCTTCCATCAATTCTTGAAGCTGAATTGCGTAACCTTCATCAGAATCCATGTATTCAGTAATTTTTTTCTCGGCATGAATGACCGTTGAATGATCGGTTCTACCGAATGCCTGCGCTATCTGCTGCAAAGACATTCCCGGAATCAGTTTTTTAGCCAGGTACATACAGGTGTGTCTGGCCAGGGCTATATTCTCTACCCTGCTCTGCCCTTTGATCTCTTTTTCATCAATATGAAAAGTACGGGCTACTATTCTTAATATTTCATCTATGCTGACCTGCGGCCCCTCTAACTCGCCTGGCATATCGCGCAAGGCAAGTTTTGCCATCTGCAGATCTATAGGATGCTTTTCATATTCTGAAGTAAACTTTAATTTAATTAACGCTGCTTCAAGCTGGCGAACCTGGGTTGTAAACTTCACGGCAATAAACTTTAAAGCTTCAAAAGGAATCTTGAGCTGCATTTCTTCTGATCTGGCCTGTAAAATAGCAAGCCGGGTCTCCAGGTTCGGCTGTTTGATATCAACAATCAAGCCAGACTGAAACCTGCTCTGCAGGCGATCATGCAGACGAGACAGACTTTGCGGAGGGCGGTCTCCCGATATTACGACCTGCTTTCGGTTCTGATAGAGAGTATTGAATATTTCAAATATTTTTTCCTGGGTGGCATCTGCCTTATTGCTGATCAATTGAATATCATCAAAGAGGAAAACATCTACATTTTTATAACGTGCATCAAAATAATGTACAGATTTATTTTGAAATGCATATATCAATTCATTCTGAAAGCTTTCTGAGGGAACATAAGCTACTTTTAACCAGGACATATTGGCTTCAACATAATTGCCCAGGGCCATCATCAGATGTGTTTTTCCCAGCCCGACAGAACCATAAATATAGAGCGGATTATGGAAATCACTGGGGTTTGCCGCCGCACCCATTGCTGCGGCCAGCGCATGCTCATTTGTCGGGCCTTTCACGAATCGCTCAAAAGTATAGTTGGGATTCAATGTAACAGCCATCGACTTTAACTGAGAATCTTGCACACGAATATTTTCTTTGGGGGCAACCAGATTCGGTTCTTTTGATTTTTCAGTCAAATCTACGTCAATCGTGTCACCGGCTATTTCACAGGCAATTTTGCGCAGCAGCTCCATATACCTGTGCCGAATATGGGTAATCACCTGCCCGCTTTCAGATTCGAGAACGAGTCGATTCCCTTTTTTACCCAACGCTTTTACGCGCTCAAAGAAAGCTGTAAAGAATTGTGACGGAATTTCACTGCCGAGCTTCTCATAGATCGAATGCCACAGCACTACACCCGCATCTTTTTCTTCTTTATTAAAGAGGAAATCATGATCTTTACTTTCAGCGCCAGAAACTGCAGATAGTCCATTGACCTCAACCTGCCCTGCTGAAAAATTGACCAAACCTTGAGAAGCATCCATTGACGCTACATCACATTTAGAGTAAAATAGCGGCAACACAATTTTACCGGCAAGTCAGGAATTTCTTTCCTATTCCCATTCTTGTCTGTGTAAAATTGAAACTATATTATGTCTCATTATGTTTTAAACATTTTTATTGACACCCACATTAAATAATTTTGAGAATTATTGTTATTGATCTTTACAGAACATTTCTTTCATTAGCTGGAATATTTGTCACACTTACCCGACAACAGCATTCCTGATAATTGAAGTAATCTCCTTTAGCTCACTTTCGAGCAATTGTGGATAAAAAGGCAATGAAAGACAGCCGGCAAAATACTGTTCGACAACAGGAAAATCACCTTCTTTCCATGCAAAGTTCGAGCGAATGGCCGAAAACAGATGCAGAGGAATAAAATGCAGCGAAGTTCCGATACCGTTTTCGTTGAGACAACGCACGACATGATCTCTTTCTTTACTTGAAACCTGAATGATAAAGAGATGGCGAGCAGATTCGATAAATTTGTCATTGCACGATTGAAATTTTATTTCTGGTATATCTCTTAGATTTTCACAGTATAAACTCCAAAGAATTTTTCGTCGCTCCATTTTGTCTTTCAGGGAGTCGACTTGTGCGAGAGCAATTGCAGAATGAATATCAGTTAAATTGGCTTTAAAACCAAACTCTGCAACATCATACCTCCATCCGCCGCCGGAATAACGCTGCCAGGATTCTCTGCTCAAACCATGCAGAGCCATGGTTCTAGCCCGCGCTGCCATCTGCGGATCTTTACAATAAATAGCCCCCCCTTCTGCAGAGGTAAGATTCTTCGTTGCATAAAAACTATACACGGCCATGTCACAAAAACTTTGCACAGGTTTATTTTGATACGTTGCTTCCAGTGCATGGGCATTATCGAGAATCAGAGGCCAGTTATTCTTCAAACATATTTCCTGCAACTGTTTCATAGGCAAAGGCATTCCTGCAAAAGGTACAGCCATGACACAGGCCAGTTCATTTGCAGAAAATTTTTCGAGCTGGTTCAAATTCATATTCAATGATTCACCATCAATATCAATCAGAACCGGAATCAGATTCTCATTCAAAATAACTTCAAAAGCTGAGACAAATGTATTGACTGAGAGAGCAACTCTGGAACCGGGCTTTAGACCAAGCAGTCGCAGAGCGATCTGCAATCCTGCGGTTGCCGATGAAACACAGACAATTTCTTCACATCTCAAAAATTCTGCCAGCTTCTGCTCAAGTTTTCTGGTCAGCGGGCCAGTGGTTAACCAGCCATTATCGATTGCCTCATTCCACATTGAGAACAGGGCAGTCTTATCAATTTCAGGCTTATAAAACGGGATGCGCAATGACACGTCAGTTGGCTTTTTGTGCGATCTTAACGGTTTCTTTTAAAGCAGTAAGCGGATTGACCACTTTGCGGTTGCGCTTGACTTCAAAGTGTAGATGGGAACCCGTAGAAAGACCGGTACTCCCCACCCTTCCGATACGCTGGCCCTGCTTTACATAACTGCCCCGTTTCACTTCAATCTTTGAGGCATGTGCATAGACGGTAAAGTAACCATCTTTGTGCTTCAAGATTACCATATTGCCATACCCGCCACCGTTGCCTGCAAAGACAACCACGCCAGAGGCAGCCGCTTTAATTGGGGTACCCCAGCTTGCACCAATGTCAATTCCTGGATGATAGTTGGAGCTTTTATAAATCGGGTGCTTGCGCCAACCGAACCTGCTCGTCAGACGACCCGATACCGGCCAGATAAAACGTTTGCGGTTAACATAGATTGTTTCGGGCAGAGGTTTTGCACCGGGAATAAACAGAGTTTCTCCCGCGATTAAAGTCGTGCCGGCAATATTATTCAGTTCCTGAATTTTGTCTGAATCGGTTTTGAATTTTTTTGCAATGCCTGCAAGGGTTTCCCCTTTTTTAATCTTATGCATTACACCAGCCTGGTTTGGAATACTGAGTTTATCGCCCGGCTGAATAATTCGGCTGGCTTTACCCGGGTTGGCAGAGACTATTGTATATACTGGTACATTATAGCTATTGGCTATTCGCCATACCGATTCCCCTTTCGATACGGTATGCTGAACCATTTGAAAATTTTTCGTCTGATTGCTTTCATTATTTTCAGAATTTTCTGTGTCTTGATCTGGTTCTTCAGTAACCAGTCGATCTTCTTCTTCCAGTTTTTCTGGATGCTGGCGAATAGACTCAAAGTAAGATTCAATGGCATTGTCAATTTCCCGGCTCAAGACAATAATATCTTCGCCTGAGTGCCCTTCTGCTGAATGATCAGCTTCCTCTTGCGGTTCTATAGTTGTTTCAATATCTGTTTCGACGGCTTCTGGTTCGCCCTGTCGTTCGGCACTGTGATCAGCGATATTTTCGAAGTGGGTAACTTCAACGAGAGCACTTTCTTCATTTGCACGCCCTGCAGAATGAAAAGCATTGCTTGATATATACTTGGGAGAAATTTCACCGGCGGCCAGAATTGCCACCACACTCAAAAGAGATAAAGAAGCCACGCCAAACAGAATTCTGTCAATATACCGCATCATTAAATGATCGGTAAATTCAGAAAATCACTGTATAAAATTTCCGCCGAGATTGCGCCGCAAATGCTCGAGTCTAAAGCTGGCAATTTTTCGAAACTGCCCATCGCTGGCGGCGGCCTTCTCATAGGCAGCTCGGGCCCGGTAGAGATCTTGATACTCTGAAGCGCGCTCGAAAGCTTCACCTGCCAGAAACCACGCCCGCCCTATCGCTGCATTATTCTGAAATTCCGGTTTCTCAAATAATGGCAACAGAATACTCAATGACCGATCATAGTCACCGGCTGTATTTGAGAGAGCAGCCATACGGATGCGATTAATGAATTCATCCTGTGCACTCTGCTCTTCGGCAAGTTTATGAACTTCGTCATGCGTACGCTCTCGACAGTCTTTGCGGTCTGTTGTCTCTCGAAAACACAATTCAGCCCCGTCGGCAAGAGATTTTCTATCGGCCGGTTTATCGAGACCGGGCTGAGAAAGTTCACCATCCCGCGCTTTTTCTTTGATCAATTCCCTGCTTGCCATTTTTGCAAAATCATCCTGGCCCTGTGCAGCCAATGTCAAAAAGTTGATCATTTTTTCACGCTCACCCGCAATTCGGTAGGTAGTGGCCATATTATAATAAATCTCGCTCTGGGATTTCTTTTTTTGGGCCTGCACAGATTGCAGATTTTCCTGGGACTGCTCATTATTGTCGGGCAGGCTTTCTGCATTACCATCCGGAACTGCCGGCAAACTGACTTCGGTCGGTAAGGCAGAATCCTGTGGCATGATTCTTTCACCGCGTGCATCAAAATTGTTTTGCGCTTTCAAATCTGGTGAGAAAGTTAACGTGAGAAAAACTATGCAGATGGTTCGAATGTACATGCAGGTTACTCCCAAAAATCAAGTTTTTTGGGCAATGGCTTTACCTTTTGTTCTTGTTTATCTTGCCCGGGCAATATTTTTTGTTCATTCCCTGCCTGGGGCAAGGAATCACGGGACGGGGTTTGAACATTTGGCAGCAATCTTTCGGCAGGGGGAGCCATCCGCCTTAATGGTTCCTTTGCAGCTTCTGCCTCATTTTCTTTTTGAATAGATTCATTGATTCGCGATTCCTGACTAAATTTTTCGACTTTATTTTTTTCAGGAACCATCGGCAGAAACTGTTCATTCTCATTTTCACGAATCATGGAGCCCGACTCTGGGCTTACCTGGGGGGTAAAAACCTCACTGCCGGGATTTTCGACAGGCAGATGATCAAACGGTCTTGCACTCGGCCGTAACGGATTTTCGGTATTTTCAAGCATTTCATCTTTTTCACCCATCAGGTGATCTGCCCGTTCTTTGCCCATCTGCCGGTAACTGTCGCGTATATTCTGCTCCCGCACCGAAGGAAATTGCAAGGGGTCGGTCTCTACATCTTCAACCAGCTGCCGGCGTCGGGTATTCTCTTCGCGCAATTCCCGCAGGTAGAATAGATCACGGCTGTCTGCAGCAACTTGCATCCCAGCCGGAACAGCGTCCTGTACCCCGGCTTTGATTGCCAGTGCTATCGAGATGATGGCGATCAATGCGGCAAAAGCCATTGCCCCTTTTTTGATTAAATCCTGAACATGACCGGGTATCTTGGCTATTAGTTCATCTACTTTCTGCAGATATTTCTTCACAATATTATGTCGTATCAAAGACAGCCACGATCAAGCTTTTTTTACCACCCGTAGAAAAAGGTTGAAATTATTCAGAAACATGGTTTACAAACTGATGCAAAGCCAAGCAGCTCAAATATGCCGAATGCGCCTTCTTCCCATCGCAAAATCGTCGTCATAACAGCCCCATCTGGCAGTGGCAAGAATACCCTGATCAATGCTCTCTTACAGCGCAGAAATGATCTTGAATACAGTATATCGAGTACTACACGCCCGGCAAGACGGGGCGAGGTACACGGTAAAAATTACTGGTTTCTACCTGCCGCTGAATTTGAAGCAGAAATCAAAGCGGGCAACTTTCTGGAATACGCCAGTGTAATTGACAACTTTTATGGTACTTCTATCCGGGAAATTGAAAGAATATTCAAAAATAATAAGACACCGATTCTCGATATTGATGTGCAGGGTGCACGCACTCTGTTGAAAAAAAATCTGAATTTAATCAGTATTTTTATTCGGCCCCCCTCTCTTGCCGAATTACGTCGCCGACTTGAAGAACGCGCGACCGAAACTCAAGAGCAGATCGATCGTCGCATCAGACTCGCTACCGAAGAACTGAATCATGCTCAGGAGTTTCAGTACCGGGTATTGAATGACAACTTAGAGAATGCGATAGCCGACCTCAATCAAATTCTTGACAAAGAGCTGGGTCTTGGCCAGTCTTCGTAAACCGGTTATTGTTGTTACCGGGCCAACCGGTTCCGGAAAATCAAACCTTATCTATTCCCTGCCCCAAAATTTACCGATAACGGTTATCTCTGCAGACTCACGACAGATCTATCGTGGTCTGCCTATCTTAACCGCAATGCCAACTGCCGAGCAGCTGTCTCGTTTTCCTCATGAATTGATTCATTTTCTGCCTTTACAAGAACGGTATTCAGCCGGCGATTTTGCCAAAGACTGCAAGGCTGCCATTGAAAAAGCTCACTCTGCAAAACGGTTGCCGGTCATTGTCGGTGGTACGTTTTTTTATATAAAAACATTATGGGATGGTATACCCGAAGCAGTACAGGTTGACAATGAAACAGAAGAGGCGGTCGCAAAATTGGATAACCAGACTATTCATACTGAGCTGTTGCAGCTCGATCCTGATGCAGCCGGGGCGATTCATCCACAGGATACTTACCGTTTGCGCCGGGCTCTGGCAGTTTCATTAACACTGCAAAAAACCAAAGCAGATTTCAGATATTCAGAGAGAAAATACAGCCCGGGTCAATATAATGAATTTGAATTCTTTCCCTGCTGGCTTGATCTGAACAGACAGGAACTGTATGATCGCATTAATGCACGCACAGCAGCCATGTTTGAAAATAATGTCATCATGGAAATAGTCAATGCAATTGAACAAGGCAACAGCTGGAATTCTCCCGGACTACAGACGATTGGGATTCCCGAAATTCTGGGAGAGTATACAAATGCCCGTGAATTCGTCGATGACTGGCATAAAGGATGTATCGATGCGAAACAAGTGGAAAACTGGCAGCAAAAGATTGCAACTTCAACCAGAAGATATGCCAAAAGGCAGCTGACCTGGTTTCGTCATGAACCAAGATTAAAAAGATTTGACCCACATATAGAACTTTCTCAATTATCCGGAATAATAGAAAATTCGATACGTAAGCTTTAGCAGATTTGAACCGATCGATATTCCAGAAGGGAGCAAAAAAATGATAAAGAACAATATACAGGACTTCATACTCAACCAGGTAAGAAAAGATAAACTCATGATTACCGTGTATCTGTCGAATGGTGTTCCCATAAAAGGCCGGGTCATCAGTTTCGATAATTTTACCATCGTCATAGAACTTGACAATCGACAGAGCATGATCTATAAGCATGCAATTACGACAATCACACCTGAAAAATCTATTCGTCTGCATAACCCCGACGAAGAAAAATCAGAATAACTGGAAATTTCTCGATGGGGAAATTCATCCGTCGGCTCTTCCAGATCGGGGCTGTATCTCTGCTTGCAGCGGCGATCAGCCTGTGTTTTGTTACTGTACCTGCGGGCCATTTTGGTGTTGCAATCGAAAAAACCGAAGGGTTCCAGGGGAAAATTTTTGACGCGGGTACGCATTTTTTATGGAGCGGCTTTGTTCCGGGAAAATGGAAGATCCTCAACATCCCATCTGAAACAGTTTCTTATGTAATACCCTACTCGCAAAATTTAAGGCTCACAGAATATCTGCAACTGGGTGATCAATTTAGAATAAGATTACAACTTCTCATTGATGCAAAATTCAAGAAAGATCAGGTAGCCCTTTTGCTCAAAACAACAGATGGCAGCCCGCAAAACTTTCAGGCATTTCTGGAAAAATCGGTACACCATTTAATAGAATCCCGG
>JAGRNJ010000005.1:44925-109858 GCA_020440825.1 Leptospiraceae bacterium
TCGATGTGTATGAAAATGATACTCTCTCAGATTTACCGGTCAGATTTCGAAACTATTTTGCCTATGAAGGGCAATTCAAAGAAGATCTGCAATCTATTTTTACCAACCCTGAATCAGATTTTTTCTCAATTGAGAAGTGGGAAATTCGCAGCCTGTATGTACCAGACAATGAACTTTACCGTCGACATGTATTGAATCTCGACCAGGTTGCCAATGCCAGACGCGAGGCTCTGATTCAAAGTATCTTCTCACGCAGTGCGACAGAAGACATGCGCATCGAAAATACAGCAAAAATTGATTATGTTAAAATGCTTGGCGATCTTCTGAAAATGAACCCTGCTGCAGAAGAGGCTCTCAAATGGACATCGGTTCAGACTCTGCATGTGCATGAAGCTCCAGGCAATGTGAGTTTCCCGATACAATCTGGTCCCGCTGTACCGGCAGCCAATGATCCCAAAACCGGGGTAATTGCCCCCCTGAAAAAATAAAATCTTGAGGATAAAAAAATGAAAGCACCTTATGTACTTATTCTGGCCGGAGGGTCAGGCACTCGACTATGGCCTTTAAGCCGCTCTGACAGACCAAAACAAATGCTGCCAATGTACAGCAAGAACAGCCTTATTGCAGAAACCTATTCCCGGGCAAGAGAATTAACCTCGGAAAAAAATATTTTTATTGGTACAAATGGAAAACTAAAAAAAGCCATCCGCAAAGAACTGGGAATCGATAAGAAACAGTTTATTATTGAACCGGCTGCGAGAAATACTGCTCCCATTATTGCATTGTTCTGCTCATGGCTCAAACACAATGAGAAAGACATGCAAAGACCGATCGTCGTTCTTTCTGCTGATCATTATATTGAACCGGTTGAAAACTGGGTCAGTGATGTACAATCAACGTTTCGATATGCAGATGAACGCATCTGGTGTCTGGGCGTAAAACCACTGCGCCCCGACACAGGTTATGGCTACATTGAAATCGCAGACCAACTCGAGGGAAATCTCTATGGAATTACTGCATTTCGCGAAAAACCAGATCTCGCAACTGCGCAGGGTTATTTTCATGTGGGCCGCTATTACTGGAACACCGGCATGTTTATTTTTACAGCATCGCTTCTGCGCAAGCAGCTTAAAAGAACATCACCGAATATTCTCGATATCGCCGAGCGTTGTGTTCAAAACGGGGTCAAAGAATGCTTTCCCGAAATGCCAGACATTTCTTTTGACTATGCGGTACTTGAAAAGTCAGATAATCTGGGAGTAGTTGCGGGCAGTTTTAAATGGGATGATGTCGGTGCTTTTGACTCCATCACACGAATTTCTGAACCAGATGAGGCCGGTAATTTTGCGGCTACTTCAAATGGTTATCAGAGCATAGACGCAAAAGGGAATATACTGTATACAGAATCAAAAATTGCACTTCTCGGTGTTGAAAATCTGGTGATTGCAGAACGCGACGGTGTTATTCTCATCGCAGATCGCAAGAGCATAGGAAAAATAAAACTGTTGCGGGAGAAATTCTCCCGCAATGATCACTAATTATCACGAGGGGTAAAAGGTGATATCACTTACCCCCCACTCTGCTGTCAACTTCTGCCCTTCAGAGTATTCCCCTTCTAAAATAGCGACAGCCAGAGGGTTCACCAGTTTATTCTGAATTACTCTTTTCAAAGGCCGGGCACCATATACGGGATCATAGCCTTCTATCACCAACCGTTCTTTCACCTTATCTGGAATGACCAGGTCAATGCCTCGCAGATGTGCTTTGGCCAGAACCTGTTTCAGTTGAATTTCGAGTATATCTTTAAGATGCTCTTTTCCGATGGGATGAAAAATTACAGTAGCATCGAGCCGATTTAAAAATTCCGGGCGGAATGTTCGGCGCAATTCTTCGCGCACAGCAGCTTCTTTCTCTTCTTCATTCAAGGCCGTATCGGCAATAAAATGGGAACCGATATTGGAAGTCAGCACAATGATCGTATTTTTAAAGTCAACTGTTCGCCCTTTTGAATCGGTGAGTCGACCATCATCCAGAATCTGTAGAAAGACATTGAAAACATCGGGATGTGCTTTTTCAACTTCATCAAACAGCAGCACACTGTAAGGGCGTCTGCGCACCTTTTCGGTCAGTTGACCACCCTCATCATGGCCTATATAACCGGGAGGGGCACCAATCAATCTGGCAACCGAGTGCTTTTCCATATACTCAGTCATATCAATGCGAATCATTGCCTTTTCATCATCAAACAGAAACTCGGCGAGAGCCCGCGCTGTTTCGGTTTTTCCCACCCCGGTGGGACCCAGAAAAAGAAATGAGCCTACCGGCCGGTTTTCTTCAGATAGACCCGCCCGATTGCGTCGAATCGCCTGTGCTACAGAGCTCACGGCCTCTTCCTGGCCTACCACTCTTTTGTGCAGAGCTGTTTCAATCTGCAATAGTTTCTGCTTCTCACTCTGCAGCATTTTCGACACAGGAATTCCTGTCCAGCGTGCAATGATCTGTGCTATATCTTCTTCTGTGACTTCTTCTTTCAAGAGACGCGAGCCATCCGCCCTGTTTTTCAAAGCTTCGTCAATTTCAGTCAATTTTTTCTGCAGCTCAGGAATTTTCCCATAGCGAATTTCTGCAACCCGGTTCAGGTCTCCCTTGCGTTCGGCTTCTGCCTCTTCAATTCTGAGCTTTTCAATATCTTCTTTAACTTTTGTGGCTCCACCGATAACAGATTTTTCTTTATCAAGCTGCAGTTTCATGGCATCAAACTTTTCTTTGATGTCAGCCAGTTCTTTTCTGACGGTTTCAAGGCGCTCCATGGAAATTTTGTCATTCTCACGTTTCAAAGCAGCTTCTTCGATCTGCAAGGCATGCATTTTGCGGTGCAGTTCTTCCATCTCGAGAGGCAGGGAACCTAACTCTAATCTCAATTTTGATGCAGCTTCATCAATCAGATCGATAGCCTTGTCGGGTAAAAAACGGTCGGCTATATATCGATTCGATAATTGCACTGCAGAGATAATTGCCGCATCGGTAATGCGAATGCCATGGTGAACCTCATAACGGTCCCGCAAGCCACGCAAGATTGTGATTGCATCTTCTACATTGGGCTCATTGATATACACCGGTTGAAATCGACGCTCAAGGGCAGCATCTTTTTCAATGTATTTCTGGTATTCTTTTAAGGTTGTGGCCCCGATCAGTCGCAGCTCTCCGCGCGCCATCGCCGGCTTTAACAGATTCGCCGCATCCATGGCTCCTTCAGTAGCCCCTGCCCCGACGACAGTATGTATTTCATCAATAAATAAAATTATTTTTTCATCAGAATTGGTAACTTCTTTGAGTACCGCCTTGAGACGTTCTTCAAATTCACCCCGGTATTTTGCACCGGCAATCAAGGCACCCATATCGAGTGTTACAATCGTTTTGTCTTTGATTGCATCGGGAACATCGCCCTGCACAATTCTACCGGCGAGACCTTCGGCGATTGCAGTTTTCCCTACCCCAGGCTCACCGATCAACAACGGATTGTTTTTATTTCGCCGGGATAAAATCTGAATTGCCCGTCGAATCTCTTCATCACGGCCAATCACAGGATCAAGCGAGCCTTTGCGGGCTGCTTCATTTAAATTTCGGCCGTATTTTTCGAGAGCCTGAAATGTTGCCTCAGGGTTATCACTGTTTACCTTCTGGTTGCCTCGCATTTGTTTGAGAGCAGCATCGACGACTTTTCTCTCGAGACCCAGACGTGAAAGCTCGTCTTTGAGTTTATATTTTCCGTTGAGATAGGCAAGCAATACATGCTCGAGAGAGAGATACTCATCGCCAAGGCCCTTGGCTTCCGCCCAGGCAGCCTGGTACAGTCGCCCCAGATCTCGTGAAACATACTCTCCCGGCTGAAAATCACCCTCGACTTTGGGTATCGAAGCGAGGTGTCTACGAATAAGATCTTCAACAGCTTTACCGTTACCGTTTAATTGAACGGCAATCTGATACGGCAAACCCTCACGATCGCTGAAGACTGATAATAAAACATGCTCTGGCTGCACCTCAGCATGCCCTAATTCCTCTGCCAGCATCTGTGCCTTCTGATGAGCCTCTTTGGTTTTTTGTGTAAACTTCTCTGGATTCACTCTTGCCTCCCTAGCATTCTCTTTTGCTCTTTGTTAGCACTCTATTGATCTGACTGCTACTTTATAATAGTTATTTTTCTCTTAAATGGCAAATTTTTTAAAGAATTTATATTTTAGGCGGATGGCTTATGCTATGGAAATCCATAGCCGGAACAGAATGATCTGTTATCGATTGGCTGGAACTTTCAAACTGCTCATCAAATGGCAAGGAACATATTTCCCAAGGTGAACGGAAGCCGGTTTTTTCACACTATAGGCAGGATGCCTTAACACTTTCGGGATTTTCGCAAGATTATTCTGCTTTAGTTGCACCCCATCGATACCCGAAACTGGCTGAAAAGAAATGGCCTCCGTGACTGGCAATATCGGTATCGCTGGCAATCGGCACTACAGGAATAAAGGTCCCGACAAACTCTGCCATGTACCTGTATTCAAACCCGGCAGTCAAGGAATCTGAAATGAAGAATCTTGAACCCAAGCGGGCACCAAGATGAAACCCTGCCCCAAAACTGCCTTCTGAGCTGCCACTGGTCGAACCCAGGGTATATTGCCAATTATAGCTGACTTCACCAAAGCTTAACCCGCCAAGAATACCAGCCTCAATTGCTGCAAATTTGTTCAAGGGAAATTGTACCCCCAGCAGGCCAGTACCCCGGTAAATCTTGAACATCGGCGAATTTGTACTATCGAGCGGTAGAGTTGTACGATTTGTTATGTTTTTTGAATTGTCTCTGGTGAGAAAAGTCCAGTTTCCGGTTGTTTTTGAATCTGCATGCAACCCTGACAATTCAAAACCCAGTGAAAGAGAGGGGCTCTCATCGGGATTCATGTATTGGTACCGCAGCCCTAAAAAAATAGTAGAAGAAAACGAAACTGAATCAGAAAATTCTTCTTTTGAACCTGCTGCGGTCAGTGTACTCTCTTTTGAAACCGAGCCCCGATGAATACCTGAACCGCCAAACATTTCTAAAGTATGCAAGGCGAATAGTGATTTAACAGATACAAACAATAATATATAAACTAAAAAAAATTGAAGTTTATACTTCATTTTGACTTACTCTCCCATACATTGAGCATAAGTAGCATCACCAACCCCGGCAATTTCTTTTTTGTCACTGTCAGAAATATTGCCAAGCTCAAAATTAATATTCATATAACGTACTGCTGTCTCCATTTCTGCCGTACACTCTCGAATTGATGCTTCGGGGTCAGCCTTGCGGATTTTTTCACATTTACATTTCGTTTCACCAAACTTGATACTGTTTTTTTTAGCTGCTTCAATCTGTTCTGTATCTTTGCAAGAAGCATAGAAAATCGGGCAAATGAAAACTAGAATTAGACTGATTTTTTTCATACTCCACCATAGTTATAAACTTAATTATGTAAAGTTACTTTTCATTTCATTTATTACAGAAAATTTAAGACTCTTTCTCAATGTACTTTTTCATTCGTGTATTTTTTGCAACAGTAAATTATTTCGATCTAAAATAATTTTCGAGAGCCGATATATTCATGCAGGGTAATAATGAAAGAGAAACTTGGTGTGCTAATCAAAAATTTTATCATGTTTCTGATTATTGTAAATGTGATAACTGTTATCGCAGAATCTGATCAGAATTTACATGAAAAATACGTGAAATGGTTTTACCTTTTTGAAGTTTTCTCAGTGATGGTATTCTCCATTGAGTATATTTTCAGACTCGTTCAAGTTTATCGTGCCGCCCCCGAAAGAAAGTTATTTACTTTAGGTAAATACATTATCTCGCCTGTGGCACTTATCGACCTGCTTGCAGTATTGCCATTTTATCTACCCTATATTGTGACGATGGACCTGCGGTTCGTTAGAATTTTGCGAATATTCAGACTTATTCGGTTATTTAAGTTAAGTCGCTATGCTGAGTCTATGAAAATGATCTTAGAAATTATTGTAGCTAAAAAAGAAGAATTGATCATCTCAGTATTAATGACCGGGGTTCTTCTTATTATGGCATCAGTCGTAATGTATGAGTTTGAGCACGAAGTGCAGCCAAAAAGTTTTTCGAGCATCATGGCAACGATGTGGTGGGCAGTAGCAACAGTAACCACAGTCGGATACGGAGATGTATATCCTGTTACTCCTATCGGGCAGATACTATCCAGTATTATTGCATTGCTTGGGGTCGGAGTTATGGCAATACCGACAGGCATTCTTTCAGCCGCGTTTATCGAAGCAATGGGCAAAAAAAATCTGAGTGCTCTCAAAAATTGTCCACACTGTGGTGGTTCATTATTAGATAATAGTGACAACACACCCAACCACGCACATGAACAGAAGATTAAATAATAATCTTGTGCAAACTCGGTTTACAGATACATATCAAGAATAACTCGATACAAATCGACCGCTCGAAAAGGTTTTTTGAGAACCGCATCAACCTGGGATTTTACCTTACTGTCTGATAAATCGAGAGAACCTGAACACAATACCAGTCGAACGCGGCGAACGTCATCTTCTGTTAATATCTCTCGCAGATGCTCAATAAACTCCAGGCCCGACATCTCGGGCATGTGCATATCGGTAAAAATAAAATCAAATTTCTCAACTCTTGTCTGCTCAAGTGCGTGTACCGGGTTTGAAAATGATTCCAGATGATGAACTGTGTCATTGAAATACAAACTGAAAATCATGCGCATATCGGCATCGTCATCAATATGCAGTATTTTCAAGGGGCGCTGTAAGGCAGAGAATTCCTTTTGAATATTGCGATGCTCGTCGACTGCTTGAACTGAAATATTCAAGGCAGGTTCAATTAATATTTTCAGGGAAAAAATCGTTCCCTGGCCAGGCTGGCTGCTTACCTCAAGCGAGCCATTCAATAGCTGGGCAAGTTTGCGAGAGATGGGCAAACCAAGGCCTGTACCTCCATAACTTTTTTCTATTGTATCATCTGCCTGCTCATACTCATCAAATACCTTGTGCAGATTTTCAGCATCAATACCAATTCCCGAATCTTGAACTTCAAATACCAGAAAATCAACCTGCTCGTGATGAGTCTTTTTTACTCGCAGTATGATTTGACCGTCAGTCGGGGTAAACTTGAGCGCATTGCCAAGCAGGTTCATGATAATCTGCTTCAGGCGGGTTTTGTCGGCCTTAATACTCAGGTTATCTGACAGTTGATTTTCTGTCTTGAAATCAATATTTTTTGCAGTACATTGAATTTCAAAGTATCCGGCAAATTCAGAAATAAAATCTGCAATATTGATTTCATTTTTTTCCAGATTTATTTTACCGGCTTCGAGTTTCGTAAGGGTGAGAACATCGTTGACCAGAGAATACAGAAAACCTGAAGCACCATTCAACAACTTTACCAGACCTTGCTGTTTTTCATTCAAGGGGGTACCGGCCAGCATTTCAGAAGCGCCAATGACTGCCGTTAAAGGCGAGCGTATTTCATGGCTTAAGGTTGCAGCAAACTCTGTCTTCAATGCTGCCGACCGGGTAGCAATGTTCTTTTGAGCTTCACTGGCTCCGATTTTTCTGCCTATGGCTATTGAAAAGAACACCATTTCGAGCAGAGTACCGATTCTCAAAGACTGTACCGTAAAAGAGTTTGAAGGTATCAGTCCGAACAGCATAGAAAGAAATATCGCAGCAAAAACTGCCTGTGCGAGGTTGCCCATCAGAAATAAGTTTATTCCGTATTCATTTTTTGAATAACCGAGAACAATATTGAGAACGGCAAGAGGTAAAATCATAACTGCATTATACGTTACCAGCCGATTCCCAATATCAGGAGCTAACACACCCAAATTCAAAAAGCTGAATATAACGGCCACAGCAGTAACTACAAGATTAGTTTTAAAAAGTGTTTTTATTTTACGATTTATTTTAAGAAAGGATGAAACAAAAGTCAAATAACTTACTGCATACAGTGTCCCGAAGGTAGACTGCAGTCGAAACCCGAACTGTGGAAATTCTCCGTACACAAACAGGTATCCAAAACCATCAAATGAACTAAAAAACAGAAACACCAGTACTACGGTTAAGACATATAATAAATAGGTCGGGTCGCGAAATTCCCTGCTCAAAGAAATATTGTACAAAATAAGACCCAGCAGAATTCCGTAAAAAATACCGAAAAACAGATTTTCAGTATTCTGCAATTTGATCGACTCATCCAGTGTGTATAATTTCAGCAGAATACGCATTGAAGAGAAACTCTCAATGCGAAAATAGTGTATACTGGTCTCACCCGGTTCGAGGCTCACTCTGAACGAAAAATTTCTGCCTTGTACAACCTGTTCAGACTGGGGAGTATAGGCACCACTCTGTGTTATCTGCCAGCTGCCTGCAGAATTGCGGGTAAACTGGCGGATGGAGGTCAGCCGGTGATTGGGAAAATTCCAGACTTTAATCTGACGCTCGGTAGAATAATTCTGGACCTCAGCCTTTAGCCAGACAATATCTTTGCTGAAACCCAGGCTTAAGCCCCTTTGCGGCATTTGTGACCATGCATCGCCAGAAATTTTCGAGATTTTTTCTATGCTTGCATAGTCACGGGTTTCAGCACCCTGGTCCGTGTCTGCAAATGCTTGAATATAATACTCAATGCTGTAATCAGATTGTTCGCCAGAATTCGCATTTACATTAGCAATGGCCCAGTTCTGTTCGGTTGAGCAGAGCAATACCCCGAAAAACAGTCCACAGGCAAGAAACAAAAATGTGAATATTTTTCGAATATTTTTGATCCCCGTTTCCTTTTACAGCAAATGTAATACTCGACTGGCGAAGATTTACAGCTTTAATCTGGCAAGAGTTTCATTAAGAGTCTTACTCGGTCGCATTGCTGCAAATGCCAAATCATCATTCGGCTGATAATACCCGCCTATCTCTACCGACTTTCCCTGAGAAGCGATCAATTCTTCATTGATCTGCTGCTCATTCTGTTGTAAAGTTTTTGCTAAATCAGTAAATCTTGCTTTAAGATCGGCATCGTCATTCTGCGCCGCCAGCTCCTGTGCCCAATACATAACAAGGTAGAAATGACTTCCTCGATTGTCAATTTGCCCTACTTTTCGGGCGGGAGACTTATTGTTTTCCAGAAATTTCTCTGTCGCCTTATCGAGAGTTTCACCAAGAATTTTTGCTTTTGCATTCTGGAATACCCCTGAGAGGTGCTCAAACGATACTGCCAATGCGAGAAACTCTCCCAGAGAATCCCAGCGCAAGTAACCTTCACTGACAAACTGCTGCACGTGCTTTGGCGCAGAACCGCCGGCACCTGTCTCAAATAACCCACCACCGGCCATCAAGGGCACAACCGAAAGCATCTTGGCACTGGTGCCTAATTCTAATATAGGGAAAAGGTCAGTGAGATAATCACGCAATACATTACCGGTTACCGAAATGGTATTTTTACCTTCGCGAATTCGCTGCAATGAATAGCGGGTCGCTTCAACCGGCGATAATATTTTGATCTCAAGGCCTTTGGTATCATTTTCTTCAAGGTATTTTTTGACTTTCAAAATAATTTGGGTATCATGTGCCCGTTTTGCATCGAGCCAGAATACAGCCACGTCACCGGTAGCCCGGGCACGGTTTACTGCCAGTTTAACCCAGTCTCGAATAGGTGCATCTTTCACCTGACACATTCTGAAAATGTCACCAGTTTCAACTGCCTGCTCTAAAATAAGTCTGCCCGCTTCATCAAGTACAGAAATTGTACCATTCCCGGGTGCGGCAAATGTTTTGTCATGAGAACCATACTCTTCTGCTTTTTGTGCCATGAGGCCTACATTTGGCACACTGCCCATCGTTGTGGGATCAAAAGCGCCATTTGTTTTACAATCTTCAATGACAACCTGGTACACACCCGCATAGTTGCGATCGGGAATAACGGCCTTTGCGTCATGCAGTTTGCCATCCGCCCCCCACATACCACCACTATCGCGAATCATAGCCGGCATAGATGCATCTACGATCACATCACTGGGTACATGCAGATTGGTAATTCCTTTATCTGAATTGACCATTGCCAGACTTGGCCGGCTTTCATACTGCTTTTCGATATCTGCAATAATTTCTTTCTGTTTATCGGCAGGCAATTTTTGAATACGGTTATACAGATCACCGAGACCATTTCTGAAATCGACCGCCAGTTCTTCAATTACCGCAGCATGCTTCTGGATAACATCTGAGTAAAACTCCTGCACACAATAGCCGAACATAATCGGGTCTGATACCTTCATCATTGTTGCCTTCAGGTGCAGCGAAAACAGAACATTTTTTGCCTTTGCATCTTCAATCTGTTCAGCAAAAAATTTGCGCAGTTTCTTCTGGCTCATTACTGATGTATCAATAATTTCACCTGCCTGCAGGGTAATGCCTTCTTTCAAAACAGTTCGCTTTTGTTCGGCATCGGTAAAGACGATGCTCGCCTTGCCTGCGTTATTGATGGTTGTCGATTTTTCACTGCCGTAAAAATCACCTTCGTTCATGTGAGCTACATGGCTCTTGGAATCTTTGCTCCAGGTACCCATCTTATGTGGATTTTTGCGTGCATAAGCCTTGACCGATGCCGGAGCGCGACGATCGCTGTTGCCTTCTCTCAACACAGGGTTCACCGCGCTGCCTAACACTTTTCCGTATTTTGCCTTGATTTCTTTTTCAACATCGTTTTTGGGTTCATCGGGATATGACGGAATATCATAACCATGGGCCTGCAACTCAGTAATAGCTGCTTTTAATTGCGGAATAGACGCCGAAATATTCGGCAGTTTGATAATATTCGTTTCTTTTTCTTTAGTCATCTCACCAAGAATCGTCAGCTCATCGGCAACCTTCTGCGCGCTGGTTAATTTTTCTGGAAAATTGGCCAGAATACGCCCCGCCAGGGAGATATCCCGCAGTTCAATTTCAATGCCGGCCTGGGCCGCAAATGCAGAAATCATCGGAAAAAGGGAATATGTGGCCAAAGCTGGCGCTTCATCAGTTTTCGTATAAATTATTTTTTGTTTAGACATGTTGTTTCCTCGAAATTTTTGTATACCAAGAGTCTTACTGCCTCTTTTGAGCAGCAGATTGGCCTTTCTATAGAAAAAACCAGCTTCGTACAGCCTTAATTTCTGACATTCGCTCATCGATGAAAACCATAGGTTAATCAAATGTCAATAAAAGCTAACGACCGCTGAAAATTCAGTCCGAATAAATTTTTTGATCGAAATTGCGGGCAGCGTAGAGCTTTAGAAGAATTTTTTGCAAAAAAATTCGAGGCCCGCAATTTCCTGGATGTATTGACAATAGACTTTGATTTATGGGCGGTCGTTACTTAATTTGAATCGATCGCGTAATTCTGCCAGAAATGATCGGCAATTTGTTCACGTGTGGGTATCCACACTCGTCGATGGCTTTGAATATACTCAATAAACCGAATGAGAGAGGCAGCACGGGCGGGTCTGCCGATCAACCGGCAATGCAGGCCAATGTTGAGCATTTTAGGATATTCGATTCCCTCCTTATATAGTACATCAAAAGCGTCTTTCAGGTATTGATAAAACTGCTCTCCGGAGTTGAATCCCTGTACACTGGCAAAGCGCATATCATTTGTATCGAGAGTATAGGGAATTACCAGATGGCGCCGGTCTTTAAAACGAACAAAATACGGTAAATCATCTGCATAGGAATCAGAGTCATATTTCAAATTCGGCAGCTGGTCGAGTACCAGCCGTCTTGTATTGGGACTGTTGCGGCCCGTATACCAGCCTGCAGGTGGTTTGCCGGTCAGACTCTTATGTATTTCAATAGCCCGGGAAATGTGCTCGGCCTCAACTTCTTCTGCGATGAACTGGTAATCAATCCATTTATATCCATGAGAGGCAATTTCCCATTTGGCACCCAGCATCGCTTCGATGACCGGTTTATTTTTTTGCATTGCAAGGGCTACACCATACACTGTCGGGGTTATGCCATACTCTGTAAAAATGCGATACAATCGCCAGAAACCGGCCCGGGAACCATACTCGTAGATCGACTCCATATTCATATGCCGAACCCCCGTCAACGGCTGGGCAGAGACTATTTCTGATAAAAACGCCTCAGAGTGAAGATCTCCATTCAAAATGCAGTTTTCCCCGCCCTCTTCATAATTAACAACAAACTGCACAGCAATGCGCGCATTGTTCGGCCAGGTTACTTTGAGCTGTGGATTTCCATAGCCTATATAATCGCGATCATCCGTCATTTTGCCCCCCCGCTACGGATTTCCATAGCCAATGCTGGCAGCTGAACTCTGATTTTTGCCTTGCTATGGTTTTCCATAGCCATCGACTCAATCAAGTTTCGCACCCTGATCAATCCAGATTCCCAGTAAATTTCTTTCTTCCTGCGTCATCTTGGTTTTGTTGCCCTGGGGCATCGATTTCGTGTTAACCGCCCGTATTTTAATTTTCTCTGCCATTGCTTTTACCTGTTCGGGAGTATCATACATTACACCGCTCGGTGCAACTTTGAATACTTCATCTGTGGGCTGGGACGAATGGCAGCCGCGACAATGTTTTTCGATGATTGGCTGTACATCGACATAGGTCAGTTTTTTCCCATCAGCACCGTGGGAGCGAGGTGCAGTGACAAATGCCAGTGATAAGAGCCCTAACGCAGCCAAAGGCCACAGCCAGTAATTCTTTTGCCCCTGCCCGCGCAGGTTAAACCAGTGACGAATCAGGGCACCGGCAACAGAAATTCCCATGAGAATTCCCCAGTTCCATTCATGGCCAAATGTAAAAGGATAGTGATTGCTGATCATGATAAAAAGAACCGGTAACGTTATGTAATTATTGTGCAAAGACCGGTTCTTGGCAGAGGTCGCAGCCTCTTTATCAGGCTGCCTGCCTGCAACCATATCATCTACAACCTTACGCTGGTTGGGAATAATATTAAAAAAGACATTCGCAACCATTATACTGCCGAGCATGGCACCCACATGAATATAAGCTGCCCGACCGCTCAGAGTCTGGGACAAACCATAAGAGACCGCTACAGTAAATGCAAAAAACAGAATACCAAACAGAAGCTGGTTTTTTCCTACTGGTGATTTTTGCAATAGATCATAGAATATCCATCCGCCCACAATTGCCCCAACCCCGATTGCGATAGCCTGCCAGACGGTGAGGTCGGCCACTTCAGGGTCAATCATATAGACCCGGGCCTCAAAATAGAACATTAAAATCAAAAGGGAGATGCCAGAGATCCAGGTCATATAGGCTTCCCATTTGAACCAATGCAATTCTTTCGGTAGTTTTTCGGGTGCGACAGCGAATCTTTGCACACGATAAAAGCCGCCGCCGTGAATTGCCCACAGATCGCCATCAATACCGTCGGTATTTTTTTCCGGCGGTCGCAGGTGATTGTTGAGCCAGACAAAATAGAATGAGGCTCCTATCCAGGCTATTCCGGTGATAATGTGTAACCAGCGCAGAAAAAGCTGGCCCCACTCTAAAATTACAGTTTCCATGGGAACCAGAGTCGGGCTGCACCACGGCTGGAAAAGAAAAATTGTTTTATTGGATTCCCTGAAAACCCCGATTCAACCTGGTAAATTTCTTTTGCGCCAGTCCGAATAAAAATGGAATTGTCATTGTATAAAACCCGAACGTTAGAATTGTGGTGGCAGTAGCAGAGTCGGTAAATGAACCGGCTGAAAGTAAAAGGCCTACAGAAATATTGCGAACTGCAGTAACTTGTGAAATAGACCGGCGGATGTCCCACTTTGCTATGGTTAAGAACCCTGATAGAAGACCAGCAAAAACCAGACCTATCATGATCCCGTGAGTCAGAAGCTTGACCTCAAAAAGCTGGGAACCTTTTGTAGCCAGTAAACCGACAATCACCGCCAGCAGCATTATATTCGCAAATTTTGAAACGGGATTATAAATTTTCTCAGCGGTTGCCTTCTGATAATTGCGCAACCCCATTCCTGCCAGTAAAGGCAGCAGCTGAAACATTACCAGTTTCAAGAGCAACGAAATAAAAATGCCGTTGGGTAAACTTTTTTTCAAGATCAGGACCACAGTAGCCGGGGCAGAAAATACTGAGATGAACGACAAAAACACCATTAGCCCGGCTGCATAACCAAGATGACCTCGTGCAATTCCCGCAAACACAGGTCCGGTTGGCCCGCCCGGGGCTGCAGCAAGCAGGGTCAAACCGGTCATGACCGGCAATGACAGGTTTAATTCAATGCCAATTCGATAAACTATAAACGGAAGTAATACCAGATTAAAAAGTAAAGCCGTTACAGTTGCCAGCTTGTTTGAAAAAATGAGCAGCAGATCTCCCGGGGCAAGCTTGAGCCCCGTTGAAAACAGCATGGACACAACCAGAATTGAAATACTCAGCGACTGCAGATCGATCATGAAATTTTATTTTCTGCGAAGAATATTTACTTAAAATCTTCTGCCAGCTGCTCGAGAATTTTGTGATTTAGAAATTCCTGAATTTTTTGAGCTGCAGCCTGTACAATCTGCGGCAGTGGCCTTACCCCGGTAAGCTCCCGGGCCTTGACTTCATAAGAGCTCTCTTTTTGATCATGCAGATATTCAGTAATTGCCTCGAGCTTTTGCCCTTCATCTTTCAGACGCCCGGTTTCGGCGATAATATAGCTTAACGCATAGAAAAGGCTTCTGCGTACGCTAAGTACACTGTGGCCTGCCTCTGATTCTGGCATTTTATTAAACGGTGACTCTACAACTTCTTGATTCAAATAGTGCGACAAAGTCGATTGAAGGTTGTCATCTTGCAATTGTATCAATCCGTTGAGGCACTGGGCATAGATACTGAGCCAGCGAACACTGCGTCGAAATTCATGAATTCCATCTTCGAGCAGAGTCAAATCAAGAGCGCCGCACTTCTCACTGAGTGATAGACAGGTTTCATTAAAGAATTTTTTAATAGCTGCGGGTTCCTCTTGACTGGTGAGCCAGTCGGCTTTCTGCAGACGTTTTCTGATTTTCTCGATTCGTTTGATCTGGTAGTCTTTGGTGTCTAGCCAGTCCCGTTTATGCAATATCTTTTCAAATTCCTGGTTGGCTTCTTGTTTGTGTTTTGCAAAGTATTTTGTTACTGCAGGCAGATTATTCTCTCGACCCCAGCGTTCCCACGCAGAAAAATAATCGACTGCCCCGAGCGCATCTTCCAGTTCTTTGAATTTTTCGAGCAGCTTCTCAAAAGATTTTTCATTGTGCAACTTGCGGTAAATTCTTGCCAACCCTTCCAGCATAAACAAAGGGGTGCGCATATCATTTTCGAAAAGGTAAACTACCGGTTCTCGTTGTGCATTTGCAGCGAGCAGCAGTTGCTCAAGCCTCTGCAGATATTTTTCGAATCTTTCAATTCCCGGTTTTGTTTGATTGCCCATGCGGCAGTATTTACAACATCGAGCTTGTAGAAACTATTTTTTTTGAACCCTATCCTTTACCAGTAGACCAATATCCGGCTTTTTGCTATCCATTTCTTTCCAATCAATTAAAAAAGGCATTAAAGCCAAAATAAATTCATTTGACAGAGCCGAGACTCGCTTTACAGTAGTGCAAAAAACCCTTGAGAGGCCTTTTATGAAAATCGCTGCATTAATTTTAACCATATTGGTAATTGTAGAACACATTTATTTCTGGATTCTCGAAATGTTTCTCTGGACCATTCGGGGTCCTAAAGTTTTCGGTTTCACACCTGAATATGCCGAATCGACCAAAGTTCTCGCAGCCAACCAGGGGCTCTACAATGCATTTTTGGCCGCCGGTCTTATCTGGGCTTTGACCATTCGCGATACCATCTGGAAATACAATATCTCGCTGTTCTTTTTGATCTGTATTGTGATTGCGGGAATCTACGGAGGGCTTTCTTCAAATATCAAAATCATGTATATCCAGGGTGTTCCGGCATTGCTGGCCATGACGCTTGTTATTCTGGTAAAAAACCGAGAATAATGTTGATTTCTGATATTTTTATCGTCTAACGAAACAGGAGCAGAGAATGAAATATATGCAGCATATTAAAATACTACTCATAATGACGGGGAGTCTGTTCATAGCGATTGCCTGTTCAAGCCAGAACAATGGTCTCGAAGATTTGAAAAAAGGACGCTCTGCATTCCAGCTGGCCAATGGCAGCTCGATCTCAACAGATGCCTATGATGAGTATTCACCAGTTTTGGTGCGTACCAGTGATGAGCATCTGGCCTTGATCTATGCCTCGAACGCTCCTTGTGCGGGATGCAGCGGCCATAATATTTTTATAGCAAAATCAACTTCGACCTGGGGCGCCGGGGCCAACGGCCCCGACGGCTTGACCCCCTTGCCCACCTTTAATACCCCGGTCAGAGTAGCGGTAGGTGGATCTCCATTGAATGCCACTGACAAGATTCATTTGCGAGCAACTGCAAATGGTTCTGGGGTTAGAATTTTTTATTATTCAGTCTCTTTAGGTTCACAATTAAATTATCTCGATATTTCTGATGTTTCATCACCCAGTGGCTCTTCGAGCCAGATTCCAAATTCAGCTTTTACATCATTTGTTGTCGGGGGCATCAATTCGAACGGCAGTGAGCTTATGGCCTATGATGAAGGTAGCGGCGAAGCATATGTTTTTAATCCTATGGGAACCGGTGATACCCCAAGCCCGGTACCAGAAATGTTCGGTGGCTTTGGTGCCTTGTATGTACCGCAGCCGGCAAGCGGGGTACCCGACTCATGGCTGGTTGATTTCGGCGGGGTGCTGTTTGCAGGCTCCCCGGGTGCTTTTGCAACCCCTGTAATCGACCTTCAGCTTTCGATGGATGAAGCCGGTATTTTCATGACCGATGCCGCAGGCTTTTATGGCGGCAATGACAGTTCTGATATTATTACCTTTTCTGCATTAGATTATGACACTTTCAGCGAAGATTTGTATGCGATCACCTCTCACACAATTGGCGACATCTGGAATCTGGCCGACTTTTTCTTTGATTTCGAGGGGTTGCCAGAATTAGTGATCGGTGATCATTACTACCCGTTTGATGGGGACTGGGACGACTTCGGGCTATTAGGAGGCTGGAACGGTAGTGCAACAGGAATCTCTGCTTTACATGATAGTGGTACTGTCTTCATTGGCAGTGAATCGGCAGCATTTACCGGTGACGGTTATTTAGACTTGGGTAGTGTAAGCTTAGGCAATCAATTTACAATTGCTTTTTGGGTTTATTTATCAGGAAGTGAATCAGATAAAACTGTAATCTCTCATATGGATGGTAGTCTGCAAAATGGCTTCAACATTCAAATTGATAACGTTAGTACCGACCCTTTACTTTTGGTAAATAGTGTAAGCGGAGGTATTCCTGGTACAATTACAACGTCTGGCCTAACATCTGTTGATACCGGACAATGGAATCATTTTGTAATTTCAGTTGATGCAGATATACCCTCAGCTTTTATTTATGTTAACGGGACCCCAGAACTGAGTGTTTCAGGATCATTAGAAGCTGGTTTCCCAACTTCAGGCTATAATCTTCTAATCGGAGCCAATCCTACGGGTGCAAATAATTTCGAAGACAACATTGATGACCTGCACATTTTTGAATATATTCTCTCGCCAGCAGAGGTAGCCCAGCTTTACGCGCAGTAGATATTATTTGAGTAAAAATCAACCAAGGTTGCCTTACAGTGAAAACAGCCGGTACTACCGATAAAACAAAGAGAAAATAAGTTTACCAGGCCGCCGCTTTTTTCTTCGTCGGCTATGAAAAGAAACCGGCTGCTTAAAATTAGTTTAATTCTCTTACCGTTTGCTGCGTTGTATGCCCTCGATCTGGGCGACTATAGCCCACAAAATGGGCCGGGGGCAGTTGCCCTCATAGCAAAAAGAGGGCAGATACAATTTCACAAAGCGACCGGTTATGCCAATGTTGAGAAAAAAGTAAAACTGACTACCACCTCTCAATTTAATCTGGCTTCTGTCTCGAAACACATGACCGCCATGGCAATCTTACAGCTCATCGCCGATGGTAAAATTTCTGAAAACTCAAAACTAAGTGATCTCTTGCCGGGTCTACCGGGTTACACCCGCAACATTCAACTGCATCATCTGATCCGCCACACGTCAGGGTTGCCCGATTATGAAGATGTCTGTGAAGAGTCTTCCCGGCCGCTTTCAAATGCAGACGTAACCGATTTTATAAAGAAAACAACGAAACCCGACTTTTCAGCGGGCAGTAAATTCGCCTACTCCAATACCGGTTACGTTCTATTGGCCGAAATCGTTGCCGCCAAGTCAGGGTTGGCCTTTGATATCTACATGCAGAAATTTCTGTTTAATAAAGCCGGTATGAAGAACACCTATGTAATTACCCCTCCAAGACGAAACCTGTATTTGAAAAATTCTGTTCGGGCATATGCCGAAGACTGGCAGCAGGGCGAATGGGAAGAAGACCCCTGTGATTATATTTCAGGCGACGGAGGGATTGTCTCAACGACAGGCGACATGCATGCATGGTTTTCTGCTCTGACTTCGAATAAGTTTGCTTCGGCCTCGATGATGAAAAAGTATTTCACATCTCGTATCGTCAATGATGAAGTATATGCCTTTGGACTCTCAGGAAATGAAGACGATGAAAGTACATTTGACCATTCAGGTTCCTGGAATGGTTATGCAACCTATGTTACCCTCGACATTGAAAACAGGAACTGGCAAATATGGCTATCAAACTGGGAGTCATTTCCCTATGGCGATTCTTCTGAAGCAGCAGCTGAAGAGTTTTTTTAAGCCAGAAATCTCACAGCTTAACCGGGTGAAATCAACTCTGGGGTGTGCCCTCTTTTAGTATTTTGAGCAGCCGTTTACGGGCTTTACGAAACGGCATATCGGCCTTCAAACCCGCAGCGTTCTTGTGCCCCCCCCCGCCAAATACCTTGGCGATCGCTGCCACATCGTAATCGCCCACCGAACGCAAAGAGCATTTCATTTTCCCGTCATCAGTTCTGGTCATCAATGCAGCCACGTTAGTTCCTTTAGTGGCCAGCAGCATATTGACAATACCCTCAGAAGCAGAATCACCAAGCTCGAGACCTTTCAGCATCGATGGGACCACTGTACCGGCCACAAACCCGGCTTTTTTATTGATAATGACCCGCTTAAGAATTTTGCGTAAATATTTAAGACGATCAACCGGATGTGATTCATATAGAATGCGATAAATATAATCTGAATGAATTCCGAACGATATTAAATGTCCTGCAGCAATGTGGGTACGCAACGAAGTTTTGGGATAACGAAAGTTGCCTGTATCGGCCACCAGACCGGCATACAATGCTTGTGCCGCAATAGCATTGACCGGTATCTTCATAAACTGGTAGAGATCCCAGATCATTTCTGCAGTTGCGCCATAGCTCGGGTCGACAAAAAACCGGGGGTCTTCGGGCAAAATATGATGATCAATGCTAGAGTATTCGCAACCGGCTGAGGTAAAGGCTTCGGCAACTGCGGCGCTGCGTTTCAATTCAGAGCTGTCGAGAATAAATACAAACCGTCCCGTTAAAAGTTGACGCAGGTCATCCGCCTTGTTTTCAAAATCTTCAATATTCAATACTGAATTTTCGGGTACCATAAATCGCAAATATTCCGGTACAGCTTCATTGTTGAGAACCACCACATCTTTTCCCAAATGCAGCAGTAATTCCCGTAGTCCTAATTGGGAGCCAATGCCATCGGCATCTGCCGAGACATGAGTTGTGAGCAGAAATTTTTCGGTACCGGATATTTTTTGTGCAATCTTGCCGAGTACCGGCGCAACCGGTATATAAGAAGCCATGACAGACTCTGCTATCTGCAACGATAATTGAGAGGTTCCCGCTTCTGCTTTCATTGGTCACCATTCAAAGTCTAATTTCGCTTGTGAATACTTTTTTCTGTCAACCGCCAATTGGTTAATTAAAATAGAGAATTCTTTAAAGAAATTGCAGGCCTCGAATTTTTTCCAGCGCGCTGGAAAAAATTCTGCTAAAGCGCTTCGCTGCCAGCAATTTCAATTAAAATTTCGCTAAAAAAGTACCGAAGGCGGTTGTAAGTTGCAACTGACATTCACTGTGGCGAATATTTTGTAATTATCGGTGAATGTCAGATTTTTTAGCTTGTCACAAATAAAAGAGCCTGAACTATGCAACATTGTATATAATAAAGAATATCGTTAAGATTTAAGACATGGATAACCGATAAACTAAACAGGAAACCGTGAATGGCGGATAAAAACCAGACATTAACCCTCGACGAAACAGAAAATGATTCATTTATCATCGAATTTGATGAAGATGAAGGTATGCAGCCGCCTTCTCTCGATGATGTTGAAGAGAATCTGGTAATTCAGGAAAGCGAATCTGCTGAAAATGCCCCAGAAACCGCAATCAATGAAGAAGAATCTTCCTGGGTAGATGAAATCATCTACTCTGAAGATATGGAACCTGATGAACCTGAAGCTGACCAGCTCGATGAAATGCTCGGTGCAGCTCCCGATGAAGACGCAGATCTGCCGAGCAGCGATGCTGATCTGTTGCGAGAGGCAAATGAAGAGCTTGCAGAATTGCCTCCGGTTCCTCAGAAAATTCAGATTCCAGAAATAGATCTGGATGATGAGTTCGATCTGCTTTCTCCCGAAGATGATGAAATACTTTCCCTGCAAGATGAAGATTCAGCCGCTCAGGTCAAAAATAGCGCATCTGTTTTACTTAAGAATACAAATGAAACAGAAGAGGACACCGATGTTATTACCAGTGAGCCGGTAGACCTCGATGATGATGACGGGCCTATAGCTCTGTCAGACGACGAACTTGACAATATTCTTGCAGACAGCGACGAAGAAACTTCGAGTGAAGAAACGTCAATGGAACCTCCCATTGAATTGACCAATGATAAAACCTATTCTGAGCCCATTGAAGTGATTGATGAATCGTTCAGCGAGCTGACTGGCGAAGAAGATGATTTTTTTAATGATGATGCTGAAGACCAGCCAATTGCGCTTTCAGATGACGAACTTGAAAATATAAGTCTTGAATCTCAGGTAGATGACTCCCCCTCTACCCCGACCCCAACAACCTCAGGGACCACCGAAGAAGAAGATATTATTTTACCGGCTGCCTATACCGATGAGACTTCTGCATCTGCCATTACCGACAGTGAAGAAGACTATTCTCTACCTGAAGATTCTACGCCCATTGAAGAACTCTCTGATGATTCAGGTGATTCTGATTTTTTTGATGACGCAGATGAAGACGGCCCAATTGCTTTGTCTGACGATGAACTCGACAATATTCTGGCAGACGCAGATCAAGACTCTGAAACAGAGATAAACAGGGAACCAACTGGCAATACTGCTGTTGAGACCGACGATTCACCAGACCGGCAATCTGCATTCGATCAAACAAGTGCAAATGCCGAGCCCGACTTTTTTGACGATGAAGAAGACGATGGGCCCATTGCCTTATCAGATGATGAATTAGACAACATCATGGCAGATGCAAATGACGAGCACCCTGTTGAACATGCCGGCGAAATGTTCGAGACTGCCGACCCCGAAGAAAATGAGAACGACATACATTCCTCAGGCGAAGAGTCAGATACCCTTCAAGCAGGGACAGACGAAACAGATTTTTTTACAGACAATGAAGATGATGGGCCAATCGCACTCTCAGATGATGAACTGGATAATATTGTCGCCGATGCAAGCGAAGAAGCGGATGAGGATGCCAGCAGCGAGAGTACAGATTTTGATTCAATTGAAGATATTTCTTCTGAACAGAATCTTGATTCAGAAAAGGATATTTCAGCTGAATCGGGTAGCAGTATTTCAGAAGACCTGGAAGACGAAGGTCCTATAGCCCTGTCTGATGATGAGCTCGACAATATAATCTCAGACACTGACGACTCTCTGGCCATTGAACAGTCTGGCGAAGAACCGCCCGAATGGGAGACAGAAGATCAAAATACAGAGCAGCAGGCGCAAAGCACAGCCAGCGATGATTTTTTTACTGCTACTGACGATGAAGAAGATGGGCCCATTGCCTTGTCTGATGATGAACTCGACAATATTATCTCAGATGCCGATAACTCTGTAGCCGTTGAACAGACAGGCGAAGAACCACCCGAATGGGAAACTGAAAACGAAGATCAAACTGAATTATCTGAAGGCGAATCACCGAGCGATGATTTTTTTAGCCAATCAGATGACACAGAAGATGATGAACCGATTGCACTGTCCGATGATGAACTGGATAATATCGTTGCTGAACCGGAAGTAAATACACAGACTTTTGAAGAAACTGACACTCCCCTCTCAAGTCTGGCAGAAACGGAAAATACAGATATAGAAGAAGATATTGCCTCAGGTGATGAAGACGAAGACTTCTTCAATGATTCTGATGACGATGAGACCATTGCCCTGTCAGATGATGAACTGAACAATATTACTATTGAAGATGAATCGGCACTTGACGAGACAGCCGAAGAAACCGATGCTTTAGAAGAACCTTCAACCTCGGGCTCAGATTTTTTTACCGATTCAGAAGAAGAAGATGATGATGAACCGATCGCACTTTCTGATGACGAACTTGATAACATAATCACCGATGGTGAAGAAGCCATTGAAATGAGTGGTGAAGAACCACCAGAATGGGAAACGGAATCTGACACTACTGATGTAGAAAACGAAGACGATGAACCTGTAGCCCTCTCAAATGATGAGCTCGACAATATTCTCGGTGATACCGATAGCGAAGAAAATGCGGTCGAGATGACAGGTGAAGAACCGCCAGAATGGGAACACGAGACTGAAGATGCAGATTCGAGCCCTGAAGATTTCTTCACCGACGAAAATGATGAAGGGCCCATTGCCCTGTCAGATGATGAACTCGACAATATCATAGAAGAAGCCGGGGTAGAAGAAGCCCTGCCAGATCAAATTGAAGAATCCGCTATTGGCGAAGATGGCGAAGAACTGGTACCCCCTTCTGATCTGGTAGACGAAACCCCGATAGAATTGACCGAACCTGATTCGTCAGAGACAGAAGAAGAAACCAGTAAGCCGAATCAGGAAACAATAGATCTTGATTTGCACCCTGCGGTTCTCAAATCAGAAGCCGAAGACCTGGAACCTGCAGTATTCGAAGAAAACCTGGAAAGTGCTGAACTCGAGTTTATTGACAGTGAAACGCCATCTTCTGAAGAGCAAACGCCCGAAACTGAAATCCCGCCTGAAGTTTCAGACGATTCAACAGTTGAAGAAATTGCTGAACCTCAGCTTGCATCTGCAGAACCTGAATCTTCAGAATCTGCCCCTCAAGCAGAACAGACAGAAGAAGTAAAAGAAACCCCCAGCCGAACAGAATTGCGTGAAATGATTGGTTATCTCGATAACCTGCTGGGCGAATTGCCTGATCCTGTTATTGAAAAATTTGCCCAGTCTGACTATTTCAAACTCTATCAGAAAGTAATGGAGAAACTGGGACTCTAAAATTTATGGGCTTAAGGGAACGAGCGCTCGACTATACGCGGGAGCACATTCCGGACAATCCTGAAGATGCCAATCTTGCCCTGACCCCAAGAGACACAACAGTAGCTTCATTGCGTGAAGCAGCACTGGCAAAACTCAAAGCAAATGATGATGAACTGCTGCCAGAACCAGGTGGTGAATACAGAGCCGATTCAAATCGTTTTCTGTCACATTCCGAACCTGATGATCTCACCAGCCTGCCCAATGTAAACCCAGACCAGGACCTGTCTTATCGCGTAGAGGCACTCAATCACCTGCTCGATACTGTGCGAGAGATTGCTGAATCAGAATCAACTGAAGAAATTTACTCGCAACTCTTGCTATCCATCATATCGCATTTAGGTTCAAGACACGCTATGCTCTCTCTTTTTGAGCAGGAAAAAACAATCCTGCGAGCAACCCGTGGTTTTGAACTCCCGGCAGGAATTTCTACTTTGAGCAGTGAGTTCTGGAAAAACCTCTTTATAAATGAACACACGATTCTCTATACCAGAAAAATCATTGAAGATCATGCTCAGGCAGAGCCATTGCTTCTACTGTCAAAATGTGATGTTCTTCTGCCTCTGTACAATAAATCAGAAATGACCGGCTTTCTGGCGGTTGACCATCCGGCCAACCAGAATGACTTTACCCTCGATAACCTGTTTTTCTTGCAACAAGCAGGTAATATAATGGGGGCACTGAAACAGTTTGCCAACTCGGCAAAAATCTCCCGCGAAGCAAGTCGATACTGGCATTACCGGGATCAAATGACCTCAGCATTCAATAATTTTCAGGCTCAGATTCAATTGTGTAAAAATTCCACAGATCGCCTCGAATTATTACAACGCACTTTAAATGAAGAATTCAAACTTTCGGTTTTTGTACTGACGTTGCGCGATGAATTTCTGCTGAAACCCCTGCTCTGGCAGGGAATTTCTGCGCATGGAGCTTCGGCATTTGAAATGCCTTTGAATGATTCCTGGATACAGAAATTTTCAACAAAAAGTGAATTCAGTGAAATCCTGAACTGGAAAGATGATCGCACCATAGTCAATCGAATGAAACAGGAAGACCTGAATACTATTGCCAGAATTTTTGCACTGCCGCTCTTTCATGAGGCGGGCATCGCCGGTATGTTCCTGTTGTTTCAGGTTAAAGAAAAGCTGCAAGATGATGACAAGTCTCTGATACAGGGAATCTTGCAATCATTCTTCTGGAGTGAGATGTCATCTCGCTGGCGCAATACCGCAGCACAATTGAAGTCACTTTCTCTGGATGACCCCTACTACTCGTTGAAACAATATATCGAAGATCTTGAACAAAAACTGACTGCGAGTTCAACCCCTTATTCTGTTCTTTCTCTGCAGATTGAAAACCTGAACCGCATTACCAATATTCTGGGACCTGATGCGGCGAACCAGGCACGATCAACGGTCTTAGCGTCTTTAAGAGCAGAGAAATCTCAAAATCTTCGGGCAAATGAAATTCTACCCGGTAAGTTTGTTGTGATCTTACCCGGAACTGAAAAAGCAGCAGTCTGGACTCTCACTAAAAAACTGCATAAGGAAATCGCCCACCAGTTTCCCAAAGAGGAATTGCGGCCTATATTGCTCTCAAAGATGGCCACCCGCCCAGAAGATTCCCAAGATGAAGCGAAATCTCTTCTTTTCGGGACAGTATAGAGATCATGCAGGATCACTTTTCAAAGAAAACAGGATTTTTGCGATCTCGAAAAACATAAGGCAAAAAACAGCTTTCCCAAAGTATCTTTTGCAGTTTTTCTGTTATAGGGACATAAAAAATCATCTATGGGATAACGGGAATTACCGATACTTTCTATATATGAAACGCCAGCTTCATCGCGTTTTGCTGTACACTGTAGTCAGTGGCATTCTAGTGCCCTGCTCATCATTGGTTTGGGCAGAAACCGGGTTTCCCAAGGCAGATATGCGGGGAGACTACACCGAAAATTTTTCAAGCCGCGGTCTCAAAGTTCAAATTCGGACAGAAAAAAGCCGGTATCTGACCAGTGAAAACCCTGTATTAAATGTAACAATGCATAATGAGGGTTTTTATCCGCTGACAATTTTTTTGCATGAAAACATCGCCAACAATTTAACCATTGTCGCCCGGGATACAGATGGAAAATCTTTACCGGTAATAGACCCCGAAGAAAAGAAACCTCTTGCTGATCATAAAGATTCTTTCTATACCCGCTATACAGGAAATGATTACCATTCTCGAGCATTGATACTGCAACCGGGAGAGAGCTATACCAATGCTGTGCATTTATGGGATTATGTACGGCAGCCGGAACCCATGCAGCACGTTCTGGATATTTCTGCGTATTTTTACCCCAACCCTAAGCAGGCGCCTTCTTTATTTGCCGCAAGTGATAATTCTGTGCGAGTCTTTTTTGATACGTCGAGACCCCATGCTTCTCGTTTCAAGGGACTGCAGGAATCTACCACCGAAAGCAGTATTCCCGGGCTGGTTCAGCCGCTGATGATTGATCCGAGAGAGACGGTGTATCTGATGCTCTCGGCTGAGTATACCCGAAACTGGTCCGGTTATTTTAAGTTTATTTCTCTAAATGAACTTTTACGGGACTATCCAGAATTTGCCCGTGAGTATATGAGTGTGCATGAATCCCGCCGCGGAATCATACTCGACAGATTCAAAGAGTATTTGATGACTGGCGGAACGCCTAAACTCTTGCGGTTTAAAGTTTTGTCAGAAGGATACACCCAGCCTGAAGAAAATGCATCAACGGCGCGGGTACAAGTCAAGGCTACCCGGGAATTAGAGGGCTTTCGCCGGGAATTTTTATATACTTACTACCTTACCAGAGAAAATCAGTTCTGGAAAATTTCAGGGGTCGAGTCGCAATTATTGCAATGAGGAATTATGACAGATATACTATCTCAAGATGAAATAGACCAGCTGCTGACCGCCATCTCCAGTGGAGAAGTTCCCACTGAAGAGTATGCCCAGCAGGAAACTCAGAAAAAAGTAAAAATATACGACTTTAAGCGTCCTGACAAATTCTCTAAAGACCAGATTCGTACAGTGCAAATGATGCACGAGACTTTTGCCCGGCAGACCACTACTGCCCTCTCGGCAAAACTCAGAGCAATGGTAGGCGTACATGTATCTTCGGTAGACCAGCTGACCTATGAAGAATTCATTCGATCTATACCCTCACCTACTACCATGGCCTTGATCAACATGGATCCATTGAAAGGATCAGCAATTCTCGAGGTAGACCCATCGATTACCTTCACAATTATTGATCGTTTATTCGGAGGGCCGGGAGAACCGTTTAAACAAAATCGCGAGTTAACAGATATCGAACAGGCAGTCGTCGAAGGCATTATTGTGCATATTCTGGGGAACTTACGAGAAGCATGGGCAACGGTAATTGACCTTCGTCCCCGTTTATCGACCATTGAAACGAACCCGCAATTTGCCCAAATCGTTCCCCCGAATGAGATGGTGATGCTCATCACACTTGAAACGAAGATCGGTGAGAGCGAGGGAATGATCAATCTTTGTATTCCGTATATTACAATCGAACCGATTATTCAAAAACTTTCTGCCCAGTACTGGTTCTCTTCTATTCGAAGAGGAGAATCTGATGTTAATCATAACATCATTAAAGGTCGACTCGAACAGGTTGAAGTCGAAATTTCAGTTGAAGTGGGTACTGCAAACCTGAACTATACAGATCTCATGAATATGAAAAAAGGTAACGTTATAAAACTGGGCAGTTCGATTCGCGATGATTTTACCTTCAAAGTATATGATCGTCCAAAATATAAATGCCGGCCGGGTAGAATCGGGTCTCGTCTGGCAGTGCAGATCGGTGAAGCGATTGACGATGTACCAGATGAATTCCTGATTACCAGCAGATCACAAGATACGCTGTAAGGAAATTCTATGCTTCAAAAAATTAAAAGTATTACGCTGCCCCACCTCATTGGTATGGCTCTACTCGGGGGTGGCTGGTTCCTGACTGTACTCAGTGTGGGTATTGACCGGTTCACGCCTAAATTGTTTACAACCGGCACAATTGTCGGGCTGGCCATGATTCTTTTGGGCGCTTACCTGCCGGAAACCTGGGCAGCCATTCGTTCAATGCGCTCAAAATAAACTTTCTAAAACATCGGCGGGGAAGCTGCCAGCTTTCACACCTGCCTGCAACTCTGTTAATGTAGAAAACTTTGTTGTTTCAAGAGTTCTTGCAAGCAGTTGAGAAAAATCTCTGCAGAATAAGGGACCGTGATAGACCAGCCCCGAATAAACCTGTACCAGAGTGGCTCCCATTAAAATTCTGCGTAAAGCATCTTGCGGGGTCAATACCCCGCCGCTGGAAATAATATGTGCAACAGGAAAGTGGCTTTTGGCTAGCGTCAGTGCCTTTTCTGATAACTGCCGTAAGGGACGGCCCGATATACCTCCGCCCCTTTCGTCTGCTAACCGCGAGTTTTTTACCAGAGAATAGTCAATACTGGTATTCGTCAGGATAATGGCAGATGCCCCACCCTGCAGAGCTGCTTCAATAGAACTTAAGAAATCTTTTTCTGAAGAAATATCCGGAGCAAATTTTACAAACACCGGTAAGCCGGCAAGCTTGGCCAGCTTCTCTACCACCTGCCGTACATATGCTGAGCCCTGCAGTTCTCTGAGGCCAGGAGTATTGGGTGATGAAATATTCACAGCAATGTAATCACAAACCACCAAAGAATCGTTTTGCTCAAATTGAGCTTTTATCGCCCCGGCACAAATCTCATAATCATGCAAAGCATTTTCGAGACTGGTTTCTTTACCTCGACCGATTGAGATACCAATTGCCGGCCTGCCAGCCCGTGATTTCTGTAGAGCGTTTTCGATATTGTGCAGACCTTTCTCAATACCCGGGTTATTGAAACCCATTTTATTTTGCAGAGCAGCTTCTTTTGCATATCGCCATAACCGCGGCTTCGGGTTTCCGGTCTGGGCTTTGGGGGTAAAGGTACCGAGTTCGAGCGAGCCAAACCCCATGCCGGCAAATACGGGAATATTAGATCCGGTTTTATCAAAACCTGCTGCGAGACCTAATGGAGAGGGAAAAGTAATGCCCCCGAGATTTACAACATGTTCTTTCGGTGGCCAATACTGTCTGTATAAAGGCAGATGTTTACCCAGCGACAAACCCACATTGTGGGCAGTCTCAGGTGGCAAAGCAAATGCCAGCGGCCTTATAAGCCGATAAAAATTCATGCCTTAATATGCACCGCTGAACCGGCCCCGTTCATTGCCCAATTCTTTTTTGGTAAAGCCCTCATCTTTGCGCAGCAATTCGAGAATCGATTCGGTTTTGACATACTTACAATCGTCTCGTTCCCCGCCCACAGATTTCAACTTGCCATTGACTTTGATGGGTTCTGGAATATAGGTACCGACCATTTTTGAGGGACATTCCGGGTTTGGCCATTTACCGGTATCCAGGGTGACCCCGCCACTGCGCACCCCTTTGGGCATGGTCTGATCAAAGGGCTCGGGCAGTTTTCCGCGCTTCTGGTAAACCCGTGCCATAAACTCGCCCCAGGAAGGGGCTGCCAAACCGCCGCCCGATGCATGACGACCTAATGTCATTGAGCCGTTGTCCATCCCCATCCAGATTACTGCAGCCAGGTCGCTGGTAAAACCTGAGAACCAGACATCATTCCAGGAAGATGTGGTTCCGGTTTTTCCTGCCCCATCACCGCGAAAACCACCTTCCAGTTGAATACCCTGTGCGGCGGTACCGCCTCTGACCACACCTTCCATCATTTTGCGCAGAATCCAGGCTACCCCTTCTTCGATAATTTGAATTTGTCCGCGTTTCTGTTTATAATTCAAGGCATCGATGAGTTCCCGTTCGGGATGCAAGAGAACATTGCCTTCTCGATCGGTAATGTAAATGATTCCGTGCGGCATTACATCCCGACCCCGGTTGCCGATAATGGACATACCCAGAACCAGCTCAAACGGAGTTACCTCTGAAGAACCGAGAGCTAGAGTCGGGTTCGGTTGAAACCGGGACGGAGGAACTTTCATGACCCGGCTGGTGAAATCAATGATTTTATCAGGACCAACCCGGTCATACACCTGCACCGAAACCAGATTCAACGAAGCTGCAAGGGCACGGTTCAAGTGTACATACCCCATGTAACCGCCTTCATAGTTTGCAGGTGCCCAGGTTGAACCATCGGGCTGAATATTGATGAGAGGTGAGTCAAGAAAGCCCATCGCAAAATGGACGGCCCGATCTTCGAGTGCAGCACCATACACAAACGGTTTGAATGCACTGCCCGGTTGACGGCGGGCACTGGTCGCCCGGTTAAATTGGTCGCTGGCTTTGAATTCCCGACCACCCACCATTGCGGTAATGCGACCTGTCTGGGGTTCAAGAGCCAGAAAAGCACCCTGAACTTTCAGATCAAATTTGAATTCCCGGGTGCTGCCCAAAAATTCTTCTGATGCTTCATTAACGGGGGCAACGGGTAAAAGAAGAGAAACCAGTTCAAAGGCATCTGAATTTTCTTCTTTGAATTTATTTCGATAATCATTGCGCAATGAATACTTGGTGACGATGCCGGGCAAAGGCAGTACATTGCGCAAGGCACTGTACATGCCCAGTAGATTGCCGTCGACCGCGCCCAATTGGGCTTTATTTGCCTGTCGGGCTATCGGGTCTTGTTTTTCGACGAGTTTTGTAATGATGTCTTCGGCGATCATCTGCTGGTCAAGATCGATGGTGGTGTAGACCTGAAAGCCACGGGAATAGACCTCATCTTCACCGAACAGACCAATCAGCTCTTGCCGAATAAATTCTGTGAAGTACGGTGCTTTGTTGCGGTTTTCACCAAACATGGTGGCCGAGGGCGGGGTTACCACAACTACTTTCCAATATTCGCGCCAGAACTCTTCGTATAAGCGATCTGAATCTTCCTTAGTCAAATAACCGAGATCGACCAGTCGATCAAGAATCACCCGATTTTTCTTATAAGAAACATGCGGGCTGCGGAACGGAGAATAACTGTGCGGTGCTTTAGGCAATGCTGCCAGCACAGAGCCCTGCATAATATTGAGCTGGCGAACCGGCCGGTCAAAATAGAATTTTGCCGCTGAGGCAATCCCATAAGCCCCATGGCCAAAGTACGTCTGGTTGAAATACATTTCGAGAATTTCATCTTTCGAATATTCTTTTTCAACCTGCAATGCCAGAATAGCTTCATATATTTTACGGAAGATGGTTTTCTCGCCCCGGGTATACAGACCTTTAACAAGCTGTTGCGTTATTGTTGAACCACCCTGTACTACTCGAAATGCCTTCAGGTTTGCCCAGGCTGCCCTTAAGATACCCATAAAGTCAATGCCAAAATGATTATAAAAATTTGTATCTTCAACCGCCAGAAAAGCTGCTACGACCTGGCGGGGTACTTCGTCGAGGGTCACCAGTTCCCTCTGCTCACGAAACAGTTCTGCTACCAGTCGACCGTTAACATCATAAACTCTGGTTGGTAATGTAGGACGAAATGCATCTAAGGCTGCAATATCTGTTTTCGATTGCACCGAGTGAGCAATAAAGCCCAGCATCGCCCCACCGAACAAAGCAAGTATGAAAATACCATAAAAAATTGCTTTCTCTAGATTGCGAATGGGAAGTTTGTTTATCAAAAAGTCTTGTAGTTTCTGCATCGATGCCTCTATTTGGAATTATAATTTCGCAAAACTGCTCTGTAAAAATCAAGCTGTTTTTTTTGTGGCACAGTATTTGAAGTGTTCATCGCCTGCCGTGCAACCTGCGCTGCTTTTTGAGGGTTTCCACGACAAATACGTGCATAGTGCATATCTTCTAAAACTATATGCGAGTACAACCATTCTTTGAGATTGCGCAACAGTGCCCATGCTGCCCGAATATTCCCCGATTCTGCCTCTTTCTTACGCAATGCTACCATTTCATGAAAACCGATATGCCTTGATTTATGACCTGCATAAGATTCCGGGTCAAGCTGCTGCACCAGCATCTCTTCTGCCCGAAAATGCTCTCTTATATAAAACTGGCAGGCGGCCAGCGCATTCATTAATTTTTCTTTGCGTTCTTCTTCTCGGGTCTCTGAAACAGACTCCATTTCAATGATCAGCTTGATTAGCCAGAAATGCTGTAAATCCATCAATGGGACACCGGTAATCAGATTGTTTTCTTTCACAATTTGCGATGTCTTTTTGATCAGGTCACTGTCCTGGCCCTGTTCTGGAAAATTCTGCAGCAGTTCCCGATACAGTTTTCCCGGTTCTGATTCAAATGCATCTTCATCTACAGCACATTCGGCAATAGCCTTTGCTTTCAAATTGCGGTGCTCAAAGAATCTGGCATAGGCTTTATCTTCTTTTGCAATATGACCGAAAAGCCAGCCGCGCAACAACCGGTACAGCTTATGACACTGCTCATAATTCATAGAGTTTGAAACTTCACGAATTTTGAGCAGATGGTTCACAAAGCGCCGATGCTCTTCCCGATGATTGTCCAGATCAGGATACCCCATCTTGGTAAGCAATGTTTCTTCGTGTAGAAAATGAGCTTCTGTAAACTGCAACGCCCGATCAAAAAAAACGAGAAAATCAGAGAATGGCAGTTTTTTTTCCAGCGCATTCTGCATATTGACCAGAATATGTACCAGCCATAAATGTTGCATATCGATCGCAGGCAGAGAAAAGGACAGCTGGTTTAAAAGCCAGATAGAGAAGGTACGGTTTTTAACATTATCGTCTTCGGTAATGCTGCTCTCTGAGGCTTGCAACGGCACCATGCAGCACGCTTTATTCCCGATTTAGCGCGTAAATTGAATTATTTTATAATCTGGCATAACCGGCAAGTGTCTTTACCCACTTCTCTGACGTATTCAAACAGGGAATCTGCAGAAACTCCTGCCCGCCATTTTCCAGAAATGTCTTTTTGCCTTCCATCGCAATTTCTTCAAGCGTTTCGAGACAGTCAGACACAAATGCCGGGCAAATGACAGCCAGTTTTTTTACTCCCTGGGCGGGCAACTGGGCTAAAACCTCATCTGTGTAGGGCTGAAGCCATGAATCACCCTTCAAGCGGGACTGGTAAGCGATACCGTATTGTTTTTCCTGTAAACCCAGTTTTGCTGCAACAAGTGCCGTTGTGGTTTTGATCTGGTGGCGGTAACAGGTCGCGTGCGCAATCGAGGGATTTTCACAGCAGTCTCTGGTTTTCGTGCAATGCGAGCCGGTCGGGTCGCATTTGCGCAAATGCCGGTATGGAATGCCATGATAGCTGAACAGATAATAGTCAAATCTGTTTTGTGCATGGCTATGGATTTCCGTAGCGAGGGCATCAATATATTCCGGTTCATTGTAAAAAGGCGGATGGATTTCAAGCTTTACATTGGCCTTTTTTGCGGCGAGAACCGAACGTACTTTTTCAACCACTGTCTCAAAACTGGCCAGTGCGTAATGAGGGTATAAAGGAATCAGATAAATTCTCTCCAGAGCATCATTTTTTGTGAGCAATGCATCGATACCACTTTCAATAGAGGGATTACCATACCGCATACCCAGTTCAACCGGATTGGTAACCCTCGCTTGTATAAGATCTTTTAACTTACGGGAAATCGAAATGAGCGGAGAGCCATCCGCCTGCCAGATTTTAGCATAGGCTCTTGCAGATCGTTTTGGCCGGGTTCGCAGAATGATGCCTTTGACCAGCAATGCCCGTAAAATATAGGGAAGATCAATTACCCGTTCATCCATTAAAAATTCATCGAGATATTTTCTTACGTCTTTTACATCTGTAGAATCTGGGCTGCCAAGATTTACAAGAAGTACTCCGGTTTTATTGTGCATGTTTGACTTCCCTTAAGTTTTGATTGGTTTTGCAATTATTGATTTGAGTACATTTTTTCACAGCCAGTCTCTCGGGTTTAACAATACCCTGGTAAGTTTCTCTTCTTCACTGCCCGGTATTGGCTGGTCATGGTAATCGAATCTTGCCTGCGCTGGCAGACTCATAAGTATACTTTCTGTACGACCATTGCTCTTAAGACCAAAGGTAGTACCGCGGTCATGCAAAAGATTGAACTCAATATACCTGCCCCGGCGTATCTGCTGCCAGTAGACCTGATTTTCGGTAAACGGCAGTTCTTTTCGTCGAGACATGATTTCAATATACACATCAATGAACCGTTCGGCACAATCCCGGGCAAATTCAAACAGTTGATCTGCAGAATACTTTTCACCAGGACGCTGGTGATCATAAAAGATACCGCCGATACCCCGCCGCTCATTATTGCGGTGGGTATTGACAAAATAATTATCACAGATCTCTTTGAAACTGGAATATGCATCCTTATCAAGTATTGCGCAGGAAGTTTGCAGCGCCCGGTGAAAATCGATGCAATCAGGCTCAAATAGATAATACGGGGTCAGGTCTGCACCCCCGCCAAACCATGAATCGAGTACCTGCTTCTTTTCGTCATAGACTTCAAAGTATCGAAAGTTTGCATGCACGGTTGGGACCATCGGGTTTATAGGATGAATGACCAGAGAAATACCCGTGGCAAAAAATTCTGTGCCATCGAGTTTGAGCTGCTTCTTAATCGAGTCTGTCAATGGGCCAAATACAGCAGAGGTGTTGACCCCGCCCTTTTCAATGACGTGCCCGCGTTCGAGTATGCGAGTGATCCCTCCGCCCCCGTCTGCTCTTTGCCAGACATCTTCTATAAATTTTCCCCGGGTATCCTGAGCTTCAAGTTTGCGGCAGATCTGGTTTTGCAGATCTCTCACGAGAGTCGAAAATTTTTCACTCATATTGCTCATTGGGTTATTTTCAGAAGAAAAGACTGGTTGAAAAGCTCAAGATAATGCTTTACATGAGCAAATCAATTTGCATTTTTTCACATGATCTCCCGCAAAGATGAAAATGCAGTCGCAACATTAACTTTAAATTCTAACGCTGCCAACAGTGTTGACCTGAATGTATGTGGTGAATTTGAAAAAATTCTCGACCAGCTTGAAAAAGATCGCAGCATAAAGGTTGTCATTTTAACCGGCAACAGCGGCTTTTTCTCAAACGGATTTGAACCAACCGGTTTTGTGAACCAGAGTGATGAAAAAGTAGCCGAACTTTTGCGTCGTGCATTTCAGATTTCATATCGTCTGTACTGCCTGCCCCAGATCACAATTGCCGCAATCAATGGCCATGCCATGGGGGTTGGTGCAATCTGGGCCGTACATATGAACTACCGAATTGCGGTCAGTAAAGTTCGCATCGGTTTTCCCGAAGCATTGATTGGCCTGGCGATTCCCTCTGCCCCGGCATTTTTACTGCAGGCACTGGTTGGTCCCCAAAAATGCAGAGACCTGTCTTTTGAGGGTACCGGTCTGAAAAGTGAAGCAGCAAAAGAAATTGGCCTGGTCGACGAAGTTGTCGCAGCAGATGACCTGCACAATTCGGCGGCCAAGCTTGCCAAAAAGTTTCTCGGCACCCCTTTTGATGTCATTGCCGGGAATCAATTGAGCACCAAAGCTCCCTATAGTGAACTTCTGCAGAGGCTGGTCGAAAAAGACGTAGAAATGGGAGTTTCGCTGGTCAAATCACCGAACGGGCAGGAAGGCCTTTCTAGTATTCTCGAAAAACGACGCCCGGTCTTCAAAGATTAAAGAACAAGGCTGCCGGTTGGCCAGCATTTAAAGTCTCTATTTTTTTGTACGGAATGATAATTCCTGTCGATTTGCTCAAGAATTCATGCTAGTTTACGAACATGAAAAATTCAAACACCATGCAGATGCAAGAGACTGGCAAAAGCTCAAAAACAATGCCGATTGTGCGGCGAACTGATTTTCAACATGGCAGTGCGACACCTCGATACTGGTTCAAAGGGAATGCTTTGGCAACGCACTTTAACAATGCCATGCATATGGTTTTTCCCGACGGAGAACAGTTATTCATAAGAAGCGTACGTGCTTTCGCAAATGAGATTCAAGACGAAAACCTTAAAGAAAGGGTAAAAGCATTCATTGGCCAGGAAGTACAGCATGGGCTCGAACATAAAAAATTCTGGCAAATTCTGGAAAGCCAGGGGCTTAAGCCGGGTGATTTTGCAAAGTGGTTCAACCAGCTTGCTTTTGAAAATCTTGAACCGCTGGGTATTAAAGTTTTTGGTAAAAGCGGTCCGTTAGCGGTTACGGCTGCCCTCGAACATTATACAGCCATTATGGCAGAGATGGCATTTCAAAAAGATTCAGAATTATTTGAAGGCCTGCCTGAAGAAATGAAAAACATGCTATTGTGGCATGCTGCTGAAGAAATTGAACATAAAGCGGTAGCATTCGATGTCTTAAAGAAGGTAGATGATTCTGATTATATTAAAATCATGGGGATGCTCGTTGCCTCGGCCGGTCTCTGGTTCTTTGTATTTTCAGGAATGCTGCATTTTATGCGAAATGATAAAGAACTGAGTTTAGCAAAAATACTGCAGGATATTCCTGATTTTTTATTCGGACAGAAAAAACTGGCCGGTTCGATTCTCGATCGCCTTTTCGATTACTTCAGAAGTGATTTTCACCCTGATGATCATAACTCGCTGGAACTGGTACAGAATTTTCTGAATTCGGGAAAAATACCGCTCAAAGAAAAATTATCTGCCTGATTTCTTTTTTTGCCGGTATGACTTGGGCGTCATGCCGGTGATTTTTAAGAACTGCTGGTTAAAGGTTGTCTTACTGTTAAAACCGACTTCGAAGGCAATATTCAAAACCGACATTTTTTCATCTTTGAGCAGTAAGGCTTCTGCCGCCTGCACCCGATATTGATTGACAAAACCGTTAAAATTCTGTTGAAACTGTTCGTTCAAGATTCGGGATAACTGGTGAGAAGTAAGAGACAGTTCATCTGCAAGCTGTGCAAGTCGAAGTTCTTCGTCACGAAAAATCTGTCGTTCACTCATCAGTTCTTTTAATAACCGACAGATTTCATTAACATCAATTCCTGTGAGCGGAGTGCTTTCATAGCGCTTACTCTGAATCTCGGAGCGCAGGTTCACAAAAAAATCTGGATACCGGGCCGTGAACAGGAAAAAACTGCAAATACAAACTGAAATCAGATTCCCGCCTGCATAACCCACTGCCGGGAATGAAAAAAGCAGAGAACCTGCCCACAGTAACAACGACACAGGTGGCAAGATCAAAAGAGTCCAGACGAATTGTGAATATTTTAAATCATACGCAGCCTTGGCCTTTAGGTTCAAAAAGGCGAGACCCAGAAAATAGCAGAGAATATGAAAAATTCCTGCCAATATGCCCAGAGTAATCAGGTTCAATTTCCCGCCATACAACCCTTCTTGCATCCATAAGGTTCGTTGTGCATCACCCAGGCTGATAAAATAGAAATCAAATACGATTGCAATTCCCGCGGGAATAAAGTGCGGCCACAGATTTAATTTTTTTTCGAATGTGAAATCAATCATGGTGGCCGCCATGTTTAAAACCAGCGGACCAATGAGCAATAGACCAGAAACAGTGAACGTACCGAGAATGGAATACTCAAATAACGAGCCAGAAAGCAGCATTCCCATTCTCACCTGTATGGGAAACAGAGCAAGACACATATAGAAAAGAGGCCCGATACGTTCACCTGCTTTTCTGCGGGCAACTTCAACCGCGATCGCCAGAAGTGCTGCACCGGCCCCAAAATAAATTCCCTGTAGTGCAATCGATTCCAAAATTTTCACGGTGCATTCCCGATATTGTTGCTGCGGGCTGCATATTGAGAGATTAAAAACATTAATTTTGCCCTGTCAAGCATACCGAGCGAACGATTAGGCAGTACTTTGTACTTTAAGTCTTTTCGCGTCTCGATGAGAAACCTGATCATATCAGAGAAATTCTGTAAATCCTGGGAGCTGGAATTACCCGGTTTCAGAGTTGGTTCATTTGGCGGTTTCGTTTCTATGAGAAGTATGCCCTCGGTACTTTCACTTAAGTTTTCATAGACACCGTGAATATCCCGCCACAACAGAGTCGTTTCAGACTTGAGCTGGTTATGACTTTCTACTTTCCATTCTATGCCATTGTTATCGAGTACAATCGAAACTTTGTTTCCCCGATCGTTCAGAATATTGGCAGTAAGTGTGTACAGAATAAATCCCGGCAACAGTATTGATATTCCCAGCACAATAGACCCGAATGAGTTACTGAAATTCCGTACTGCCAGAAGGATCAGAAATGCAAAGATCGGGAGAACTATAATCAAGGCGTTGATCATGACTCTGCTGGTCTTTTGTATATATTCCACATGACATCGAGAATTCACATCTCTGCGAATCTGCATGACTTTTGAGATTCCCGTACAGGATATATTTTCAGCAGTCGGCTGCCAGTTTTTCCAGAAGCCTGTAAGATAGATATCTCCGCTCAGGTGAACCGGTAATTTCTGAACATTCAGTAGAGTCTTGAGCAGAGTCACATCTTCTGTTTTCTGATTTCCCCGCAGAGAGATACTGAAACCTGCTGCATGGTGCAGGTCGACCCTGTGGCGTTCTTTATTTCGTTCTGTAATCTTTTGGTTTTGTTCAGTTTCTTCAAGCGTCAATGCCGAAACACTGTAAGACTGAAAATCCCGCATGGGCAGGGAGATCGATTCATTGGTTTTAAAGTTTTCTATTTTAAGAACTCGATTTTGTTCATCAATTTTGATCTGTTCCAGATTTTCAGCGTGGTAGGTCATCCACGGGATTACCAGAGTAACCAGGGTGTAGAGTGCAAAACCATACCCTGCGTAGTACAGAAGCTTATCTGATTTGAATTGAGTTATAAACAGATAGCCCAGCCCGGCCGTGAGCAGAACCGGAACAAACGAAACTGCAAGCAGTGTCCAGGGTGAATAGGAAAACGACATGCTCTTTACAGATCTTTACTTTCTTTTTTCATTATACTCGATAGCGCATCGAGCACCCGGGAGCGCAGCAGAGTACTGCTGATGCCATTTGTACGGGGAAGAATCAAAAGTCGCTTTTCATTTACCTGATTCGAATTGTCATGCCCATGAACCAGCAGATCAACCTTATGCTGGTCAAGATATGCCTCGTCGAGCAGCCATTTACTGGGAACCACCTCATCAACATATCGAATCGATTCTAAAACTTCTTTTCTCTGCTCATAGGTCAACTCAGGTACATACCCTTTTTTTGAGATGATCTCGTCATCGGTAGTCAGTGCCACAATGACATAACCATGTTCTTTTGCCTTCTGCAATATTCGCACATGTCCGTGGTGAATGAGGGTTGCAGACATATCGACCATTATTCTCTTCATAGCCGATATTCTGATTTTGACTTGTGCACGGTAAATAAATTTACCAATCTGGTAAATAAATATACCGAACTGAAAAATAAATTTACCGGTTGGCAGTTAAAACTGCTACAAAGGAATCTCTGAAAAAGTGAATTGAGGGACTTTTTCAGAGGTTATCTAAACGCAACTCTATAGAGTTGCCCTTAACTCTTTTTTTTGAAAAATCTCACATACAATTTTTGTACCCCCAGATAAATTCCCAGAACCACCGCGAAAAAGGGAATTATATAGAGAGCATAATAAATAAGAGCCAGCAGCATATTCAACATATCATAGCCAATATTGTGAAAAGGCGGAACATCGACTCCCGGTTCAATTTTTGGGTCATGTATTGAGATGTTTATTTTTGCCCAGCTTACCTTATCTCTAATTCGCCAGTTTTCTCTGGTGGCTTCATCTTCTTTGTCTTCACTTTCTGCAAGCAGGCGCTCACGCTGAACATAATTTTGAGCGTTGGGAGATCCCGCCAGTGCATTCCCGCGTCGACGGCCACGCACAGCCTCACGGCTCAAAGTTACCGATGTTGAAAACCGGTCATACGTAAGATCTTCAGTACGAATATTCTCACTTTGCAGTTTACCCAGCTCGTTCACTTTCTGTAAAAATTCATAAAGCTTCTCTGAGCGTACATACAGGCTGGCGGTTAAACTGCGGGGCTGTTCAAAATTATCGATCGAAGATTGTAAAAAACCAAATTCTGCAGCCAATGCATAGGCAAGATTTCGGGACTCCCGAAAATTGAGAGTTTCGAAAACCAGATTTACATGGTATTCGAGCAACCGTTCATCTGAAACCGGAAACCGCGGAAAAGCCACATTGAATTCAACATCTTTTTTACCCTCTTTCTTGAGTGTCGTACGATTTTCATTTGAAAGTTTGGGACTGCCTGCCCCCGGCGCTGGTGATTCTTCTGATTCGAGATCTGCCAGCATTCTGCTTTGACTGGCTTCGTTGCTTTCGACCTGTGGCTGCGAACTTTCAAAATCTTTGCTGCACGCAACACTGCCTGATAACAGGATAATAAAGACCAGGCCCAGAAATTTTATTCTACTAATTTTAACATCTTTCATAATCACCTCGCTTTTTTGACGCAAGATTATCAGGATCGTTTATTTTTATTGAGCATTAAACTTCGATATGTCAGATTTGAGGGCAGTTGAGAAATAATTTATTAAAATATATTCTAGTTATTTTACTATGAAAATAAATTTATCTGCCCGAATTCTCACATACATATTGTTTATCATTTCGGGTTTCTCTGGCAGTATATATTCCGTTCAGTTGACCGGTAGAGTATTCTCAGAGGCAGACGGCCGCCCCCTGGAATTTGGCACTCTGATCGCCCCAGAGGCACGTATCAAAAGCCGCATAACGGCCGATGGCAGTTATAGACTTACATTTCCCAATCCCGGTCGTTATGCGATCACTGTCACGTCACCCGGCTATAATCCCTACCAGTTTGTTATTGATCTCAATAATGACGAGCAGCGGGACATCCGCCTGCGTCTCACCAGTATTCGCGGCGCTACTGTTAAAATTCGTGCCGAACGGGATATTCAGAAAATCTCACGCAATACCTTGAATCAAAACCAGATCAAAGATGCCCCTGCCACTTTTGGCGACTCAATCAATGCGTTAACTACCCTGCCCGGGGTAATACGACCCGGGGTTTTTCTGGGACCTTTAATTATTCGCGGGGCTAGTGACCGGGCAAACCGTTATTTTATTGACGATATTCCGGTGCCCAACCCTCAACATTTTGGCGGCTTGCAGAGCATCATCGGCAATGATCTGATCGCCGAAATCGATCTCTACTCATCTGCTTTTCCTGCCTATTACGGTTCGGCCTATGGGGCCGTCATAGATATTGCCACCATTGATGAAGTGAAAGAATTTGGCGGAGTGATTGACGTCGGTATTGTATCTTCGAATATTTTACTGAAAGCTCCGTGGGGTAAAAATGTCGGCGGGGTAAATTTGATCGGCACAAATGACAACTCTGACCAAAATCAATCTGCCAAAAATGGATACTGGATAGTCGCCGGCAGAATTGGCTATCTCTCTGTTCTCGTACCCCCCATCTATACACTGATTACCGGCGAAGAACTGCTGTCAGTTCCCGAATACTATGATTATCAGTTCAAAGGAAAATACTTTTTAGATGACAAAGGGAATCATGCTCTCTCGTTTTTGAGTTTTGGCAATTACGACACTTTTCGATTTATTCGCAATCTTTCGAGTGAAGAGAGAGAACGGGAACTGCTTGAAGATCCCACCCAGGACCCCGATGCAACCCGATTCTCAAATGACATCAGTTCTCACTCCCAGGGATTGTACTATGACTATATTCCCTCTACTAAATTATATTCCCGGGTGATAGCCTACCATACATTGACAAACAGCAGGTTTTATGCAAGGGCTCGCAAAGGACCCACTGCCGAATCTGGTCGAGGTGAAGTAAACGTAACCAACCGGCCGAACATTGCCGGGCTCAAGCATAAGGCCAGATTAGAACTGATACCTGAATTTTTCGATATCAAAACCGGGCTTGAGGTTTCACACTTTTATTTTTCTGCCTCAGGCCAGGCTCAACAGCGAATCTCTGAAAATTTTGGCGGGGCTGGTGGCTCTGATCGTTCTACCGATGTTCGGTATGTCACAGTACCCCTCAACTTTTCAGATTCGAATACTGTGCTGAGTTTTTCGGCAGATCCCCGATTTACCCTGAACGGACTTCAAATTGTCCCAGGGGCGAGGGTTGACTATCTCAACCGAAGCGGCGAGGTCGCCATAGGACCGCGCGGCCTGGTGGCTTATGAATTTGACTTTGGCACAACCCTGTCTGCCGCTGGCGGTCTATACCATTCTTTTCCGCAGGTAAATACTTTCATCTTTAACCAGCCTTTTAATCAACAACCCCAGGTAACAATTGCCGAGTACCTGCAATCTGAAAAAGCCCTGCACCGCACTTTGGGAATTGCACACAACCTTGAAAACTGGGAATTCAAATCAGAGGTATTCCTGAATTCTTTTTATGACCAGATTCAACCTGACTCATCTCAAACCAATCGATTTTTTGCCAACTCTGCGAGTTCCCAAAGCCGGGGTATGGAGTTTCTGATTCGTAAAAATGGCGAAGATACAGAAAAGGGTGACTTTTATGGCTGGCTCAGCTATACTTATACCGAGGCAACCCGAAACCTGAATGGCCGGGAAATTCCATTTCAGTTTGACCAGACTAACAGTTTAAAGTTGATTCTCGGCTATAAAAAAGGAATTCATAATTTCGGTTCCCGCTTTGAACTGTACTCGGGCTACCCTTACACTGAAATCATTGGCTCTACCTGTGTGTCTGACCCCTGTGGCGGTCAGCTCATTGAGTACGCGGCAATTTACAATACTGCAAACCCCTACGGAGCGCGTTACCCAATGGCACACCGCCTCGATTTACGATATACCCAGACCCGGGATTACAGTTGGGGCAGTTTTCGCTGGTACATTGAAGTAATCAACGTTTATAACATGCGCCCTGTAACCCGACAGGTGTGGGACAATACTATTCCTTTTGCTGCGGGCAGCAACCCTCGGTTGCGGCCGCCCGACTTCACACTATCTCTGATCCCTAACTTCGGGCTCGAATGGAAATTCTAATACAAAAATCTGAAATAAAAGAAAGTCGGGCCAACGGCCCTCCTTTACACTCTCTCTGATTCCCAACTTTGGGCTCGAATGGAAATTCTAATACAGAAAGCTCAGATCAAATATAGTCGGGCCAAGTTTCATTCTATTTACAGCAGCCGATCAGCAAGTTCATTCTTGCCCAGATTGCGAATTTCTTCAATGAGTTGCGGCTTCAGATCCCGAGGCCAGTCTCGAGAGAGACGCACCACTTTTTCTTCATCACTCATGTATTCAACAATCTTGGCAGTCACTATCGGGTCACGCAAACGCTGAATTACCTGGGTCATCACCCTCTCTTGCATGAGATCGGCAAGCTCGCCCAGCTTGTTATAGAAATTGCGGATGGCCATCTGTCGAACAACATCAGTTATCAACTGAGGGTCCATAACATCGCCAATGCGGGCCGTCACCACAGGGTCACCATAAACAGCAACCTCTCCCATATAATCTGTGCGCAAAGAACGTCCGATTTTAGCAGCATCGCGGGGGTTCATATGAATACAGACCTGCGCAATAATATAAGGCGTCAAAAAATCATGGGCAAGTTTCGCGATCATGAAGTTTGGTATAAATTGAGTAGCAACTGCCATAACTTTATAGACCGGCTTCTGCAGCTCTTCTGTGCGGTGCTGGTAAGCAACCAGCTCTGCATGTAATTTGTGCAGAATCTCTTTATCTAATGTTTTCAAATATTCCAGTTCTTCTTCTGAGACAAGCAACTCTTTAATGGATTCTACCACTTCTTCTGAATTTAAATTATTATTTTCCATGACGCATGCGTCAATATTCTGGCATTCAGTCAACATAAAAATTATCATATCCGGCACGAATTGCAGATATTCATTGCGCAGTGCATAGATAAAGAACCAAAATCTTGAATAATTAACCTGCTGAATTTTATTCATAATGTGCTAGAAAGATTGACATTTCTTGAGTCATCACCGCAATGACGGTAGCCAATGAAGACTAATGGTAAATCTTTACGTTTCTCAAACTGGATAATTATTGGTACAATAATTTTTCTCTCAGCGTTGACAATCATCATCACCGCACTCGCATGGAATTATTTCAAAACAAAAACATTCATAGAGTTACAGAATTTATCGCGCAATAAAATAACATTTTTGCGGCAAAAAATTGCTGCTGATGTTCACCAGCTTGAATCTCTGCGGCGATATATTTCAAGCAATCCTGATATCACACTGAGTCAGATTTCAGATTTTACCGCTGGCTGGGTTCAAAAAGAGCGACTGTATGAGCTGTGCTGGGCACCCAAGGTTTTAACAAATGCTCGTACGAACTGGGAGAATCAAAATCTTAAGCAGGCACCGCATCCCAAAATCTGGGAAAAGGGAGTGCAAAACCAGCTAATCGAAGCAACAGATAAGCAGTTCTATTTTCCGTTGGTTCCCATTTTTGATCTCAAGGCCCAGCATCGCTACACTGGTTTCAACCTGTACTCAGAGCAAACAAAAAAACAAATTATTGAAAAAGCAGCTGAAACCGGAGATATCACATCTTCTAGTCTATTTACAATTCCCGGAAATGCAGAAAGCCCGGTTTATATCATCGGGGTTCCGGTTTTTAATCGCGGAACTGAAGACGGAATCCGAAACCTTCGAGGGCTGGTAACTTCATTTATATCGCCAAAAGAAATTTTACGCATGATTCATGTGGTGAAAGATGCAAAGCTATACTTTACCTTTTCAACTCCCGGGAACGGAAATGCGGTGATTTATTCAGCGCAAAATGGTGCCGACGGCAGAACCGTTATTTTGAGAGAATCTGCATCCGCCCCGAATATGCTTTTTCAGACCGATATTCAACTGGTCAACAGATTCATGAGGGTGGCAATATCCACTACCGACAGCCAGATTGATGCCATTACCGGCAGCTGGCCGTTTCTGATTCCTCCCGTGGGAATTCTATTGACCATTCTTTGTGCAGCCTACCTGCGTACGATTCAAACCAACCAGATCAAGATTGAACGTGGTCTTGAAATGCGTTCTAAAGAGCTGATCGAAAATGAGAGACGATTTCGTTACCTTGCTGAAAATGCGAAAGATATTGTGTTTCTTTACCGGGTTTTACCTGCCGCGGGATTTGAGTACATAAGCCCTTCTGCACAACAGATTACAGGCTATTCCCAGAATGAGTATTATGATAATCCCTTTATCTTCAATACGATCATTCACCCTGATGACCTGGAAAGGGTAAACAGAGAGTCATCCCGGGATTCCGATGGTGAACCAATCGTCTATCGAATTCTGCACAAGCAGGGACGTATAGTCTGGATTGAGATGAGGGTCAGCATTTCTTTTGATGAGAACGGTACACTCGCACATTTTACCGGTATTTCCAGAGATATTACTGAACAGAAACTGCAGGAAATATCGGCTCGCGAAGCATCGAATGTAATGCTCTCAGCGCAGGGTCTGGGACCGAGCGGAACCTGGCACCAGGACTTTAAGACCGGCATGTTGACTGTCTCTGATTCTCTTCGGAATATACTGGGACTTCGAAACAATAGTGAGTTACCCGCAAATGTGTTTATGAGTATGGTACATCCCGATGATCGGGAACTTGTCAGAAGCCGCAGTATATTCGACAGTGAAGGCCAAAATAAAAACGACATACAGTATAGAATTATCAATTCTGCCGGCAACCAGCGAGTACTGCATGAGATCTCAAAAATTGAAACCGATGAGCAAGCCCAACCTGTTCAGGCAGTGGGCATGGTGATTGATATTACCGAAAAACATAAAATTGACGTTGAACTGACAAATGCACTGCGCGAAGCTGAAACAGCAAACAAAGTAAAGAGTGAATTTCTCGCAGTGATGAGTCATGAGATACGTACACCTCTGACCGGGGTCCTGGGTTACATTCACCTGATGAAAGATACCCAGTTGAGTGTTGATCAGAAAATGTATCTGACGGCTATTGAAAAGAGCGGTGATACGTTGCTCGCAGTGGTCAATGATATTCTCGATTTTTCAAAAATGGAAGCCGGCAAAATGGAACTTGACAACCAATCATCCCATTTGCCAACATTTCTGTTAGAAACATTCAATATCATTCAACCGGCAGCTAAATCGAAAAGTATCGCACTTGCAATTCAAATGGATGCCGATCTTCCCGAATATATTTCAACAGATTTTTTCAGATTACGCCAGATGCTGCTGAATCTGCTGAGCAATGCGGTCAAGTTTACTCAGCAAGGACATATTGAGCTCAAATGTAAAATACTGCAAAAGCAGCAAAACCAGGTTAAACTTGCCTTTTCAGTGAAAGACACTGGTATAGGAATGAACCAGTCTGAAATTGACAAATTATTCATTCCTTTTCAACAGGCAGATACATCCATGTCCCGAAAATATGGCGGTTCTGGCCTGGGACTCTCGATTGTAGATCGAATTGCAAAAGTTTTAGGCCTGAAAATTACAGTAGAGAGCAGTGAAGGAAAAGGCTCGAGCTTTACATTTACCGGGAATTTTGATCTGGCTGAAAAATACGTTCAAACCACAATAAATACCCTCGAAACCAACCCTATTGAACCCGGAACTCTGAATTTGATTTTAGCCGAAGATGATGAAGTGAATGCAACCTTGACCACGAAACTGCTCGAAAAACTGGGACATCGGGCCACAGTCGCCCAGGACGGATTTCAAGTTCTCAAAATTCTCGAAAGCGGTAAATATGACGGCATTTTAATGGATCTGCATATGCCGGGAAAAAATGGTATTGAGACGACCAGAGAAATACGGGATTCTGAAATGCTGAACCTGACCAAACCCATAAAGATTGTAGCCCTTACTGCCGACGCCCTGCCCGGAGACCGGGAAAAATGCCTGGCAGCAGGCATGAATGACTACCTGACAAAGCCCATTGATATCGAGAAGCTCAAGTTAGTCCTGGCCTCACTTCAAGCTTGACCACTTCTTAATTTTTCTTTTTCAAGCTTTCCTATTTTTTTTTGCTTGATCGCTGCTGCCGTCCCTGAACTCTTCCACAAGATCAATATGCCTGCATTAACTGAAAAACCCGGTGCCAATCTGACTGCCCCAAATGGCTCAATTATAATGGATCAAGGTACAGATGCAAGTCATCTCGTGATTCTACAGCAGGGTAAAGTATCGTTACGATCTGCTGCTGTCGACTCTGATGGCCAAATCGATGCCAGTAAGTCAAAATATTTATTTACCATTTCTGCCCCGGCTATCTTGGGTGGAGCCGGTTTAACCACTGGCAATTCAACTTCTTACTCGGTTATTGCTGAAACGGATGCAGTGGTTTCAGTGTATCCTATGAATCAATCCCAGCTTGCAAAAACATTTCAAAGCAAGCCCAATATCGCGATTGTCTATTTGAAGTCGATTGTACGGGAAGTGCTTGAAATTCAGAAAAAGAATATCCATATTTCAAATGCTCTCGAACAGCTGAAGAATTTTGAAAATTCAACAATTCTGGGTTACAGTGAAGTGAATCCTGACCCCTTTAAGAACGATGCCCAGGATACGGGGTTCAGTGACTCGGTGATTGAAATGGCCACTGAAATATTAGAGCGGTATAGAGAAAACGGAGGCCAGATTATTCGGCCTTTGAATCGTCAATTTTTAGAGTCTGACCATGCAAATGAACTCGACGATGGAATGCTGGGAGATTTGACCGATATTGAAGACGATCTGGCTATCGTACGAAAGTTTACTGCACTTTCACCTCAAATTTTGGGTGCGATTGCCAAGAGCGACCCGGCTTTATTTCTATCATTTGGTTCTAAACTGGCTAAATTTCTGGAATCATTCTTGCTTGAAGCAGATACTCAATTTCATAGAATGAACCAGATCATTGAAAGGTTACTCAAAGATCAGAACTCCTGGCTTGAAAAGATCTCTCTGCAATGCGAGCTCTTTGAACAAAGGGTGATCGCTGCCGATGAAAAATCTGTAATCGCACTGACTGAATATTTTGAGAACCATCTGCGTATTGCAATGAATGAGTTCTCTCGTGCATGGGCAATGCCATTGCCAGAATATAATAAAGCCAGTCTCGAGAAAATCAAAACATTTGTACAAAAAGCCCTGAGTAGCGTTGAAGTAGCACCGGTGCCCGGCGAAAAAGCAGCACAGACTGCATCACTTTCTGTGAGCAGCGGGTTTGCCGAAGAAGTCAAAGATTCTATGCGCAAAATTGTCGAGTACTCGGGTCTCGAACAGGACAAATTTGCCACCCTGGTCGGGGCGATCAACAATCTCAAAGGTCTCAAAACCCCTTTCGATGGGGATGATTCAGCCCGAAAACTGCGCAGACAAGCCAGTATGATCTTCTGGGAAATCTATGAAAAAGTAGCCTTGAGGCTGCTCTCTCAACGAGAAACCCCGACCAGATTGCATGAGATGTTTCTCAACTTTGGTATGCTCGATGAAACCTTCATGGATGAAGAACAACTGCAGTTTATTTATGAAAATGCAGGCAGGCAAACATCAAAGTATCCTTTGCATACCCCTCTCGAATGGTTAACCAAGATTTATAACAAAGAAGTCCCGACTTCAATCAATGAACTCGGGGCCAGCTTTCTCGATATTTTACGACAAGACCCCGATAATCGGGGACAAAAATGGAAAAAACTGACTGACCTGCCCGCAAACCTGTACACCAGTGAAGCATTGCTCAAATGGGAAGTGCACAATTTTATGTTCCCGAATTCAAGGGTAACCTCGGGCAGCCCAATGACTTATCTGGCAATCTTGACCCGCTATCACATTAACCAGAACATTGAAAACAGCCTTTTAACCAAACAGAAAATCGAAGAAGAAATTGACTTCGTGCTCGAACGTGATTTCGGAGCCTTTCATCGGGAAGTATTGTATACTAATGAAGAGAAAGGAATCAACCGCGAATTTGTTCGCAAACAAATTGCTCCTAACATCATATTGACCCCGACTGCAGGTTCTAAAATGCAATTCTGGCAAGATCGCGAAGGCAATGACAGGTTCTCACCCGGCAGAATTGCGTGCCCGCATATTGCTGCAGGTGATTTCACCAATATGTTGCACAAAGTCATTGCCATTCATCGCTGGGAGACAGTCAAGACAACCATGGGTCCCGACTGGAACAATATATCGGTCAACTCTCTTACCTCTGAATACACCGACTATGTTCAGTTTTTTCATAAAAACCGGGAACTTTCGCCTGAATTGAAAGAAAAAATTGCCACCGAAATGAAACGTTTCAGAGAAGATAGGGAACGTTTTGCAAACGACTATACAATCTGGCTCAAATATGAATCTGAAGGTGTACAACGAATGAACAAAGTTGCGCGCCGATTATTCTGTAAGCATGTTCCATTCTCTAAAGCAATACGTGAAAAACTGGTTAGACAACCCGCCTTTGCAGACTTTATTGAAAAATCTAACAATATCCATAAAAAGAAAGCAAGGGAACTGCAACCAAGATATACCAAATACGAGCGAGATAACGGTTCCCTGCCCGATGAGCTGCTCGATACATTGAAGTATTTCAATCTACAGTATTGATGAGCAATTTTAAAAGAAATGTTCTGACAATTTTCATACTGGCGATTCTGCTTTCATTTTCAAACACCAATCCCGAGGTGATTCCCAGGGAATACTTTCCCGTTGAACTGCGCCCTGCGTTTGAGCGTAAATTTAAAAGCCCGGTGTTTTTAACTCCCTTTCCCGGTGGAAAAGCGCGAAACAGAATCGCGATACTTGAAAAGCGCGGCAAGATCTGGCTCATTGAAAAGCAGCGCGACAAAGAGTCCATCCGCCTGTTTCTCGATGTAGAAAGTAAAACGCTCTCAGCAGGTTGGGAAGAAGGCGCCTTGGGTCTCACCTTTGCACCTGATTTTGAGAAGTCAGGCCGTTACTATGTATATAGCTCGCGCAGCTCACCTCGGCGCACGGTGGTCTCCCGATTCACGTTAAAATTTCCTGCAGGAAATGTCTCGCTCGATGCTCTGCAAACCACAGCGATCGAAGAAGAAATACTCTCGATTCGCCAGCCTTTTGCCAATCATAACGGCGGTATGATCGAGTTCGGGCCGGATGGCATGCTGTATATCGGGGTAGGTGACGGCGGTTCGGGTGGCGATCCGCGTGGTTATGCACAGAACCGCTACAGCCTGCTCGGGAAGATCTTGCGCCTCGATGTGTCTGGTAAAAAAGGCTACCAGATACCACCCGATAATCCTTTTGCATTCCCTGAAAAAACCGGCAATGAAGTTAAGAAAAAAAATCGCCAGAACTGTCCCGACGATTTGTGCAGAGAAGAGATTTACACCTGGGGATTGCGCAATCCCTGGCGTTTTACCATACTCGCAAATGGAGATCTGATCGTAGGTGATGTCGGGCAGAATTTGTACGAAGAAATTGCCCGCGTTCGTTCTGGTGAAAATCACGGTTGGAACATCTTTGAAGCGTCCCATTGTTACAAGGGAAACAAACGCTGCCGGGACTCAGGTTTCACCATGCCCATTCATGAATATGATCATAATGAAGGAACCAGCATTCTCGGCGGGTATCAATATAATGGCAGTGAACTTGGCACCTTGCGAAAGCAGTATATTTTTGGTGACAGCATGACCGGTAAGATCTGGGCCTTGAATTTGAGTTCACCCAAAAAAAGCCAGCTGATTCACCAGGCACCGTTTTTGATTTCAAGTTTCGGGGTCGATCACCAGAACGAGCTTTATGCTCTTGATCTCAATGGCGGCACGATCTATAAAATGGTGAAAAGTACATTCCGGGAAACTCAAAAAGCAAACGGACGGTAACGTTCACCGATCAAACTGCCCACCGAGAGATTGAATCTTTTCATAGAACCAGTTTTCGACCTGCCCTTTGAGAGCAAAATGTGTGAAAGCAATTTTTTCTTTAGGCCGTAATGCGTGAAAGCCTTCGCCCATTGTTTCAACATCGTATGTGATTGTACTGGTTCCCAGGCTGTTCATGGTCAAGACAACATGGTTTTCTTTCAGTTCAAACGTCGCTATACCTTTTAATTTACTGAGCCCAATTAGCTTCTGCAACTTTCGCACAAACTGTTCGGGAGAGGTTGATTCAAGAGAAAATGAGCGCATGTTCCGGTATTGAAGCTGTGGCTATTTTGAAAATAAAAAAACCTGTCTGTTTCTGACAGACAGGTTGATGTGCAGGGCAATAGATGCATTGCACGAGAATGGTATACTGCTGGAATATAAGAAAAGCCAGCAGCAGTAATTACAATATTCCAGGGAAACTTATATTAGTTTAACTCAGAAAGTTTTTTTGCAGCAGCTTGAAATTTTTCACTTGTGGCAAAAACAGCCGCTTTTGAACCCATAATACCGCCAAACTTTTGCATAGACTCAGCCAGTTTTTCGGCTTCTTCTTTCAACTCTGGGGGCGGCTCTGAACCATCAAGATTCAATTCAGGATATTTTTTTGATAATTCTTCTGATTTTGTTTTCATTTTGAGCATCGAATCTGCAAAAGATTCCAGAATCTCTGCAGCTGCGTCACCATCTTCTGCTTTTTCCATACCAGAATTCGTTTTTTCCATCGTCGAGATCATTTCATTCATCAATGCTTTGGCTTCACCAACTGCATTTCCTTTGCCGCAGGCAATAAACGCAAATGCCAGTACGAGCGAAACAGTAATCATTTTCAATTTCATATTTTTTCCTCTTAATTGATTTATAAAAAAACCGGGAAGCTTGCGGCAAAAGAAACTCGCCGAATTCAGCTAACGGGTAGTTTATCTCTACCAGTAATTATTGCCTGCGATGTGGTCAATCTTAATTCTCTGCACCCTTGCTTCGGCAGACATTCAAATTTTTTCAGCTTCTAATCTGAAACGTTGTATAATGATTGCAGATACGACTGACCATCTATTGTGGGATGTGAAAGAACGGGACACTAAGAATAACATGCCGGTTGTTTATATTAAGCCGAGCGTGGGCGTCAATATCTCTGCAGGGCATCCCTGGGTATTTTCTGGTGGTATTGAAAAATCTGCTCCCAACCTGGCAGACGGGGAACTGGTAAGAATATACAGCGATAAACGTTTTATTGGCATAGGATATCACAATTCTGCTTCTGATATTCGTTTGAGGGTCTTAACCTGGCAAGACAGGGAAATCAATACAGAATTTTTTGTGCAGAGATTTCAGGAGATCCTGGCACGCAAAGCCAAACTGACAAAACATACAGATGCTTTTCGACTCGTTTTTAGTGAGTCTGATTTTCTACCGGGCCTGGTAATCGATATTTATAAATCAACTGCCGTAATACAGATTCATTCTCTGGGAATGGAAAAACTGAAACCAATGATTCTCTCTGCACTCAAGAAAGTTATTAAACTGCGCTGTATTCATGAAAAGAGTGAACTGAGTGTAAGAACGCGGGAGGGGCTCGATAAAGAGGTAAACAAAACTCTATTCGGAGAGCTCGATGACGAAATTATTATTCAGGAAAATAATTTTAAATTCGCAATCAATATTGCCGAGGGACAAAAAACCGGCTTTTTTCTTGATCAGAGAGAAAACAGAAAAGCATTGCTGGAATGGTGCAACAGACGCAAAGTCTTGAACTGTTTCTCTTATACCGGGGGCTTTTCGGTATATGCAGCATCCCGGGCACAATCTGTCACCAGTGTAGACATTTCTAAACCGGCAATCTCTGCAGCCCGCAGAAATTTTGAACTCAATGGCTACCTGCCCAATGACTTTGAATTTATTGCCGAAGATGTTTTTGAATATTTGAAGAATCTGTCTTATGGCAATTTTGATCTGATTATTTTAGACCCCCCTTCGTTTGCCAAAAACAGGTCCCAGGTCAAAAATGCCATCAAGGCTTATATCACAATCAACTCTAAAGCCTTAGAAAAACTGCCCGACAATGGGTTACTGGTATCATCATCCTGCACTACTCACATTGATGAAATTACATTTGTCAAGATCTTACACCAGAGTGCGGTACATGCAAAATGCAGACTTGTCGTTCTTGAAAGCCGCGTTCAGCCAGCAGACCACCCTTACCTGCTCTCGTTTCCTGAGGGCCGGTATCTGAAATATTTTGTACTGCAGAAGATCGCCATCCCCTGATGGATGGCGGTAGCTGATCAGTTCTGGTCTAAAAAGTCGCGCAATTTACGCATTCTGGTTGGTGCACGCAGCCGGCGCAATGCCTTTGCCTCGATCTGCCGAATTCTTTCACGGGTTACCTGAAAGACATACCCTACTTCTTCGAGGGTATGGGTATAGCCATCATCCAGACCAAAACGCATACGGATGACCTTCTGCTCTCGAGCAGGCAAAGTTGCCAGTACCTGGCGAAGCTGCTCGGCAAGAATTGACTGAGCAGTACTCGCCAATGGGCTTTCTGCTTTCTTATCTTCAACAAAATCTCCCAATTCTGAATCTTCATCTTCACCTACAGGAGTCTCGAGAGATACAGGGTCTTTTGCCACGTTTTTAACCTGTTTGACTTTCTGCACCGGCCAGCCAAGGCGTTCTGCAATTTCATCATCATTCGGTTCACGACCGGTTTCCTGTAAGAACAGACGAATCTCACGGTTTACCTTGTTGATCTGCTCGATCATATGGGAGGGAATTCGAATGGTACGGGCCTGCTCTGAGATTGCGCGGGTAATTGCCTGACGAATCCACCAGGTGGCGTACGTGCTGAACTTATAGCCCTTTCGATATTCAAATTTTTCAACGGCGCGCATAAGACCGATGTTGCCTTCCTGGATTAAATCAAAAAAGTGCATTCCCCGGTTTGCAAACCGTTTGGCTATCGACACTACAAGTCTGAGGTTGGCATTGATCAATTCTTTTTTCGCAGTTTCAATCTCTCGCTGCCCCCTGGAAATTTTTTCACCCCATGATAAAATGATCAGGGTTGGCGATCCGGCCTCTTGCTCCATACGGCGCAGTTTTCTTTCATTATTACGGATATCTTTGATAATATTTTTGACATCTTCAATTGAGCAGCCCATTTCACGTTCAACCAGGTCAAGCTCTTCGTTTCTCTCGATGTAACGGTTGAATGCCTTGATGCCTTTCACATCATGGCCATATCGTTCTTTGAGTCGCAAAAAATGGCGCTTGATTTCTTTAATTCGAAACACCATACTCTTGATCTTGTTGACATGCTTGAATAGCTCTTTCTGGGAAACCCCGATTTTGAGCATATGCCGGGAGGCCAGATCTTCGAGTTTGAGAATTTCGGCCCAGATCTCCTGATGCTTTTTGCTTTTATGCGTATAGCGTTTCAGTTTACCCTTTAATGACGCGATTTGCTTGTCAAAGTCAACCACATGTTTGATTTCTTCGAGAAACACAGAGCGAAGTTCTTCCTGTTCTGAACTCGAGATATAATAGGTTTTTGAAGCGCGGCAGATTTCTGTAATCTTCATCTGTTGCTTGTCAATCTTCGGTGCATAGCGAATGAAAGAACTGCGCAACAGGCTTGATCTTAGCACAGCTTCTTCAATAATGTTTTCACCGGCTTCAATTCGTTTCGCCAGTTCTACTTCTTTATCACCCGAGATCAACGAAATCTTACCAATTTCTTTCAGGTACAGTCGAATAGGATCATCAGCAGCTGAGGTGCCGGCAGCCGGTCCTTTTCTTTTTTTCTTATCTGCAATCGGTTTATATTCCGGTTTTTGCAGTAGACCTGTCAGTTTTTCAAGATCATACCCTTTGTGCAGTAATTGCAGGGCTAAATCTTGCACTGTCATTGTAGTGCTTTTTTCAGGCAGTTTGAGCTCATAGCCCTGGGCCTTAAGTTCATTTATGAGCGCTTTTGGAACCTTTTGCTCTCCCAGGGTACCAAAATTCGGGTTTGAAGTGGGGCTGTTTGCGGCCTCTGCTGCACGCTCATTGCTCTGGCGCACATACTCTTCAACGATTTCTATACCATACTGGTTTAAAAGAATAAAAACATCATCTATCTTATCACTGTTGGTCAGTTTTTCAGGCAGAATGTCATTTATTTCATCATATGTAATTTCACCATTGGCTTTGCCAATATGAATAATTTTTTGAATCTCTGGCAGCTGTTCAAGTTCCACAAATTCCTCCGGGTTTTTTATATATCGGTATGTCTATAGTGCAAACTTGTACGTACTCCCGAAAAGTTCGGTTACCTTTGAAATCTGATGATTTTCTGCCTGTATCATTACGAACAATATATGCTATAATAGAAAGATGCACTATAATCCTGAAAAGTGTCAAATTTTTATAATAAAACGGCCCGTAAACGATCTTTTTTAAATGACACGTTCTAAGACGGGCGGAGTACCCATTTAGTTCTCATTTTCCTCTTTAATCTACTCGAGAAATCTACGAAAATTTAATTTCTGCAGAATTTTCCAGTTCAATTCTTCATGAATCTGCCAGTTACCCAGATAAATCACGGTCGGCAAAATCAATAGAGCCGCAAATGTAGTGGCGATCATAACCAGCGAGACCAGAAAACCGAAGTGAAAAATCGGGGTAAAGCTTGAAAACATTAGAACCGCAAAACCAAAAATCAGGGCAATTGAGGTATAGACAATCGCCACCCCAGCCAGACGATGGGTCATGCGGATGGCTTCCCGCAGAGAAACTCCACTTTGCAGCTGCTTGCGCAGCGTGTTCATAAAATGTATTGTATCATCTACCCCGATACCAATCGCAATCGAAGAAAGAATCGCTTTGGCCATATCGAGAGGTATTCCTGCATAACCCATGATGCCGAAAACGAGTAAAACTGAGGCAGAAATCGGTATCAAGGCTGCAATACCTGCGAGAAGATTGCGAAACAACAGAAAAACAATTAGACCGACGATAATCACACTTAAAATTAGACTCTGTATCTGGCCCGAAACAATGTAATCACCTAAGGTGATTAAATTCATAGGTTCCCCAAGAATTTTATGGGTATACCCGCCGGGGTTTGGCATTAATGGCAATTGTTCACTCAAATAATCCCGAGCCGCGCGAAACATGGCAGTGCCTACCAGACGTCCGTCGAGTTCACCCAGGCGAATCGACATGTTGATTCGCCTATAGTCTTTATCTACAACGGGCTCGAAGGCATCCGCCCTGCCATCTGCATTATCGTCTTCGCCTGAAAAAATTTCGAGGTAGTCCCGAACTGTGATTTCACTGTCTGGAATTGTATAATATGCCGGGTCATCTGCATTCATTGCCATATGCAATCGTTTGATAAAATCACCGAACGAGGTAGTGTGCAGCATATTGTATTTTTCCCGGTGCTCAGGTTTTGCTATAAAGGTCCGCACGTCTTCAATATAGCGCAGGAATTCAGGATCCCGGGCCCCTCCCTTGCGGCCCGAGTCAAACACAACATTCAAGAGCATAGATCCGTTGAAAACTTTACCGATATGGCTCGAAGCTTTGCGAATGTAAGAGTCAGGCTTAAAATAGGTCGAGGGTGAGGTCTCTGTAGTCAGTTTACTGACCCCAAAAGCTGCAATGCCCAGACTGATTACCACAATCACAGCGATCAGTTTAGGAAAGTTAAGCATGAAATAGGAAAGGCCTCTTACAATATTTTTTACCAGCCAGTTACCTTCATGATGGTGCTCCTGGTTAGCCTGCTTTTCTTTCAAGGGCAAAAGTTTTAAGAGCATCAGTGCAGATGGGATTAAACTGATCGCAACAAACATTGAAAACAGGGTCCCAATTGCAGAAAAAATTCCAAACTCTCTGAGGGCGGTTACCTGGTTTACCATCAAGGTCATAAAACCGATAAATGTGGTGAAGCCGGCCAGAAAGACAGTGGTTGAAATATGGCTCATCGCATCGAGCAACCCCTCACGCTGCCCTTCTTCGTGTAAGAGATGCAGATCAGAAAGGTACTGGTTGAAAATGTGAATGCTGTAAGAGCTGCCAATTGCAATCAACAACGGGGGCAGAATAGTCGTCATAATGGTCATTTTTATTCCCCACAGCCCCATTAAGCCGACTGTCCAAAGCATTGCAAAAATAACCGTCAAAGTCGGCAATACAAGGCCCCTGCCACTGTGAAAGTTGAGAAAAAACGTAATGACTACAATCAAGATCACCAGAGGCATAAATGTACGCAAATCATTCTGGCTGAAATCATTCATGAATTTATTAAATACCAGGGTACCCATGGTATTCATCACGACCGGGCGTTGATTGTACTTCTGCATGATTGCCCAGAAGTATTCCATAAACCGGTCGTATTTTCGCTGCAGCCTGAAGATGACACTCATGCCAAGCGAAGAAATTTCTGCGTCACTATTTCGGGCAAACAAAGTGGACTCATAAGCAGGGTTTAGAACCAATCGCCGACGGTATTCTTCAAACTCACGTTCGTTTTGAGGTAACTTCCAGGTGTTGCCAACTTTTTCAAGCAGACCAACGGGTTTTAGTTCTGTTTTCGTGCCACGAATATCTTCACCGCTAACGGGATCGATAATATTGCGAATAATCTGAAACGACTTGAACAGATAAATATCTTCAAAGCCTTCGAGAATTTTTTGAAACTCTGATTTTGAAAGTGGCAGTTGCTCATCAGTTTCAATACCATGGCGCAGAATGACAGTATCGAGTACCTTGCCCGCACTAACATCAAGGCTGGCCCTGATTTTGGCAATACTTACCCCTGAATAATTTGAATAGTCATAAAGATTTCTCTCTCGCAGTGGAGTCTCATAACGCTCTTCAGTGATTACAGTATTCAAATCCCAGATATCGAGCTGTTCTTCATTTTCAGATGCACGAGTCTGCAGGCCCAGAATTTCTTTATCGAGATCTGCTTCGAGATTGCTCACCTTCTGTGATTTTTCAGTGCCGCTTTCACTTCCTGATCCAAAAAATTCAGCATCGAGCTCGGCCTCCAGTGAACTCTTTTCAGTGCGACCACCAGAAATCTGCACAGATTTGCCTGGAACAGAAATCGAGACCCCACCCGCATTTATAATTTTGGTTAGACGTTGATCTTCAACAGCTTTATCAAATTCATGATACTCTCGAAGTTCAAGCACCATTTCACGAATATGGCTGAACACTTCTCCAGAAAAAAGATTCTTACCTTCAGAAGCTTCTATAGATGAAATAATAAAAGTCTGGCTGTCAGAAAACGATAATTTGGCTCGTTCACCCATCTGGTAAATGGGATCACTGCGGGGCATAAGGACATCCGTCGAACTGTCAAATTGCAGTCGAGTGACCCCAAAACTGGAGGCAATTGTAATTAAAATTAAGGCTATTAAAACAACTTTCGGATGTCTGAGATTAAATTCTACCCATTTTCGCATAATTAACCAAACGGTTAACTAGATAGAGCACGTCAATCGAAATGAAAGTTTATGGGTCTGAGTAAAAAAGTTAACTGACAAGACCGGCTTCTGGTTGGCTACACTACTTTCAAATAACCTTTTTTATTTTTGTCAAAGGTTTTCTGTATTATCGAATTCAATTGCTTTTCGAGATTTTTATCAAAATCTTCCTGCCCACCGGTAGCAAATAAACCCTGGCTTTGCAGACGATAGAAGTCAAGAAATACCTGCTGCATGGTCATATTGTTTGATATTAAAAAATCTGGCATCATCAGTTCTCTCAGTAAAATAGTGATCATTCTGGCCATAAGAGCTGGATGCGCTTTAACAAAGGCACCTTCTTCGATACCTCGGGCAAAAAATGTTTCGAGGTCAACCTGCCATGATTCATAGAAATCTTCGATACGCTGCCAAAGTGCCGGAAAATAAAGTTTTATATCTTCAAGAAGTCGAGAACTGATTCCATTTATCTGCTGTAAGATCAGACCAAAAAGATATACATACCGTTCTTCATAGGTTAATTCTTCTCGATCGAGAATTTCACGGTTTCCACCGATCTGGCCTAGTACATAATCTACGACCATTTCAAAAAGTTCGTCTCTGGATGAAAAATGGTCATACAGGGTTGCTTTACTTACCCCAAGGTAGCGGGTAATGTCTTCCATTTTTATTCGGTAAAAACCGTTTTGCATGAAGAATGGAATCAACTGCTCTAACCATTCTTGCCTTGTTTTAGGGTCAAGAATTCTGTTCTTTTCAATTGCGCGTCTACCCATGGAATCTCCGGTTTGAACCTCTATTGACACCCGAAGGTGAGTTCATTTTAAGCTTTTCATGCCATTAATTCAGATTATTCATAACCTAAAATGAATTTCGTTAAAAACTTTTTCACAGTCTATATTCTTTAATACTTCTGTTAACTTAATGAGCAGAGTGTAAAAGGTAAAGAATTTTTTTTATATTTTTGACGTAGTCGTCATTTTTAATGCAGATTGCGAGCTGAAAAATATTCCCGCCCCTCTTTGGTTAGACCATAAAAACCATTGGACTTCTGTACAAGACCATGGGCAGAAAGTTCAGCCAGTCGTTCCATTAGTTTCGTAGCATCCAGCTCTTCTTTAGCAGTGGGTGAGTTTTTTAAGATTGCAGTAAACCTGGTTTCGGGGATACTGTATCTCTCAAAATTAATTTCTGAAAATACTTTCGTTATCAAGTCTTCAGCAAGCAGAGTCTTTTCATCAGCATTCTGTAAGAGTGTCTTTTTAATTCGATTAAAATGCAAAGTATTGCCCGCTCTTTTTGTTCGGGAATTGTCTGAACTTTCCATAATCGCCTTTTTATAATGTGACATAATAATGGCAAGCACTTTACAGATCGTTTTCGGGCATCTCAACTAACACTGAAGAAATAATGCAGGGTATTCAGGCTCGTCAAAAACTCAACGGATTAAATATATTATTACTTTACATATTTTCCGTATTTTATAGTATGAGATATGAATCCGTATGAAAAATTCAGAAAAGAATCGAAGCAGGAAAATGCTTCTTCTGCAAAAAACCTGATTACAATCGCAGGTCAAAAACACACGCTCAATCATGCCATGGCAGATGACAACTTCGCCGGTTCTTCGAGTATCTCGCTGCCAATTTGGAATGCTGCTCGTTTAAAGAGAGTTCACTTAAACCTTAAATCCCGTGGGCTAAAAATAAGCCGCACCGATCTGATTATCATGGTAATGAAATTGTACGCAACAAAAATGCGAAATCAAGAACCGAAAGTGAACCGTTTACGCAAAAAGAATTCACACGCAAGCAGGTTTGTTAAAATCTCCACTTATTCAAATCTAAACCAATGGGATTATTTACAGATAACTGCCCTCAATGCAAAGGTCTGTTTTTCTCATGTTGTTGATATCGCCCTGCGCATGTATTTACGGCTCATCGAAAGGCGACTGCTCGAACCGGTCTTAAACCAGCAAAATACAAAGTGGTCTACTGCCAGCAATAAAAATGTATTTCTGCGTTCGATTCGCAATCGTACCAAGAACATGCTTCTAAAACTGGGTAAATACCAGAAAAAGATAGAGGTTCATTCGAGAACCAAACTTGTTGTGTCATTTTCATTAACCAGAGAAAGAACCAGGAGAGTCCCACCCTTCAAAAACCTTACGTTTTCCCAATCTTGAGCAGCATCCACTGAATTTTTCTTAAAAAGCTGCAGATTTCATCAAAAACGTAATCAGAGCATGTATGTTTTTAACAAGATGCATAAAGTGTTTTAACCGGCAAATTTTTGAACTTTTCAAACCTTTACACGTCCAATCGTAACATGTTGCAAAAAAGATTCCTGGTTTGGCTTGTGGCACTCCTACCACTGCTTGTGTTCTGCTCGTCTAGAGAAGTCACTACAATAAAATCCTCGCCGGCCGCACTGGCACCTTATGGCAACTTTATTCAAAATACCAACGCAAACAAATTCTGGACCATCTGCCCGCTTGGCCTTGAACGAGTTGGAGATCAATGCAAGGGATTTCCAGAGTTGCAGACTTTTTCTCAAGCCCAGTCGGCCTGTAAAAAACTTCGCGACGGCAACCTCAAATGGAGGCTACCCGAGATAGCTGAATTGCAAAGTCTGCGGGATCCTCAACTGAGTGCAATGACCAAAAGCTCAAAAGTTTCTTCGCTCAATCAGATTTTTGGCTATGATCGTGCAGAAAAATTCTGGTCAGCCACAACCAGTTATTTTTTATTCAAATTCATGGGCGAAACCAATTACACTGTTAATTTTCAAAGCGCAACCCAGATTGCTGCACTTGAACCTGAATCAAAATTAGCAGTATTGTGTATTTCACCCTGATTTCAGAAAGCAGGAGTCCATTGTGAATTTGATCAAGTATACCATTTTTAGTGCATTCTTGCTTGCGACTTCCTTTTTTACGAATATTGGTGTATATGCCTCAGCTTGTACCGAGGTCGAAAAATCTTTTAAGGCACAGAATCCCGCTAAAGACAATTTAACTGCAGCAATTCTTGAGCTTTGGGTAAACAAAGGCAAAGTAAGCCATCCGGTAGATTTCCAGGCAAGACTCGGCTTTCTTGCCCTTGATGGCCAAACCTTTCAACTTCGCCAGCAGATGAATGCATTGACCAAGGTTCAAAAAAATAGCATCGATACCGAAGTCTGGAAATATCTGGATGCTCGTGCCCGAATGCGTCCTCTCGATGATTTTCCGCCTTTGCCTGAAAAATTTCTTTTTCCGCAGGCAATTGAAAGAGTTCGCCAGAATGATCTGCGACGGGCATCCGTACTCTTATCATCCTTACTCAACAACAAACGCGCCATGCAAGGAATTTCAGGAACCTATTTGTCGATACTTCAGTCAATTTACGCACTGACCCTGGAAACTGAAGAATACAACCTGGTTCGAAAAAAAATATTACAGGGAAAAATTGGCAAGATCATGGCGGATTGCTTTCATCTGCAACCAGATTTGCCCGTAACGGTAAAGACTGTTAAACCTTTATTAAAAGAAATGTCGTCTACCATGGAAGCTGCCCGGGCAACTTCGGGAATTTTTGAATCTGGCAGTGCCGAAAACAAGATCAGAGTAGATTTTTATTATTCAGAGAATCTCGCATCGCATTCGATTTATTCGGGAGATTCATGGATTTTGGGGTCTGACCAGGAAGGGGTTTTTTGGCCTTTAAATGAACGGGAGATTATGCGCACCCCGGCTGGAGTTTTGGCACTCGATACCATTCCTGTACATTTGAATGTCAGCTTTAATTTCGGTACATCGGGGGAGGGAAATCGTTTTAACTTTCGTTTCGATATCAGTGAAAAACGAAATGAGAAACCAGAAATTCACACTCTACTCTCTCAAATAAATGCAATTCCCTTGACAATTTCCAAGACCCAGAATAAGATTACGATCTACCCCTACTTTTCATCGACACCTTTTCCTGACTCTTCTTTGGAAATTGAACAAAGTCAAAATAGCCCTGCCTCAATCGTTATCCGTACAAACCAGAGCAAGAGTTCAATCAGTTTTCGAGAGCTGCGTTTTAATATGCAGGCAAAGCCCTCCGTTGAAAAATTAATAAAAGGCAAAAAAGTTCTCAAAACTGAAACAGGGTTCACTCGACCAGTTTATGAAACGGCCAGTCTGCGGCGATTTCTGGTAAACTCAGACACCGCTTCTGAAAACAGTTCTGGGCAGATCTTTCAGGAACTGCAGGCAGATCTGCGTTCTGCACGGTTTCCCAACCCGGCTTTCTATCAAAAACTGGCCGAAAAATATCACTCTCGTTTGAACAATGAAGCGCTTGATTTCCATTTTGATGTTGCACGACTTTATTCTCTGGCTTATAACCATAATAAAGCGGTACAGGTACTTGAAGAAGCATTTGCGCTTTCAGAAAGCAGAGATGAAAAGGGTGAAATCAAGCGCGGCTTCTCAATGGTTTCAGACCCTGATCGGGAATATATCAATGCTCTGGTTATGACGGGAGATTATCGTAACGCTCTTGACTTTATCGACTTCAAATTGCGCAAGGCCCAGAAAGTCTACGATGTAAATGAAACCTATCTCATGGGAATCCAGAAAGCAGATATACTTACTCGTGCCTCCAGACCACAAGAAGCCCTGGAAACACTGACATCCATCCGCCTGCGTTTCTCTCACCCGGGTAATCTGAGCCTTACTCTGTCTGCAATGGAAGTGCAATTGGCCTCTTACCTGATGAAAAATAAAGAAGCTGCTGCAGCCTTTACATACTGGGAAAACAAACGCAGAATTCTCTCAAAAGGGGATGACAATTTTCTGGCCATGCAAAAAGAATCTCTGCAAAGAGCGAGTGCAGCTGAAAGTAACCCGGTTCGCTTGAAGCATCCGCCGGTGCTTCCCGGTCAGGGCAAGAATTTTTGTGCACCAATTGCTCTCGAGTTTGCTCTTCGCGTTCTTGGTGATCAGAAAGTAACCCAGAAAGAAATTGCCGATAGCATGGGGACCAATGATGCCGGAACAAATTTTTCAAATATTCTCAGTTACTTGAAAGAGCGCAATGTACAGACCTCTGCTGCCGTTTTAAATATAGAGCAGGCTGCAGATTTACTGAAACGCGGATTACCGATTCTTACACTGCTTTGGCCCCCTGATTCTTCTATCGGACACATCAGTGTTCTTTTGGGAGTAGATGTACAGAAAAAAGTGTACTATTTTTATGAACCGGGGCTGGCTTTTTCAATGCTCGCGATTCATGAATCCGAATTGAAAAAATCTCAAATGATTGCCGGGTCTGTATTTTTGATTGTGGGAAACAATAACCGCGAAGTCAAAGCTCATAAATCTGCAGAAGAAGTTCTCAAGTATCTCGATATCTACACCAGCGGCGCAGATGCCCAGGCGTTGCTCACTTCACTCGATGAAATTGCCGCACATGATAAAAAAGAGGGTCTTACAGAGTTCCTGCTATTTCACAGATTAAATGCACTGCTGCGTTTATCGACCCAAAGCAAACTGACCCAGTTGCAGATGAACTATATCAAATCAATTCTTAGCCAATGGGAACTTTCGATTCCCACAGGACTATCTTACCTCACTTACCGCTCGTTTGGTGACCTTGCTCTGCATGCCGGAAAAGTAGAACTGGCAGACAAAGTTTTTACAACCGGCCTGCAGGATAATCCCACAGATTTTCTTTCTTTAATTCGTAGTGCCGATCTTTCACTCCGCAAAGGGGACAGTGATACTGCATTTACTTTAGCCGGCCGGGCCTTGCGTGACAGTGCTTCTCTGGGTTTATATCCCGGTTTGTTTGAGCAAATCATTGTGCGTTCTGCCCAGGTCAAGCTCGAGAAAAAAGATGTGCGCGGTGCCGTAGAAGCATTAATGACCATCACTGATTTTTCTACCTTAACCCCTCAATCTCGTCAGCTTATCAAAATCATGCAGGAAAACAAAATGCAAAATTCAATACGGTTTCTTCAGGATATTGCAGGGTTCAAAATCGATAAGGCATAGAAAATATATTCTCTGACAATTTTATTATTTTGATTTTTGACAAAATATCTAATGGTAACGACAACTCCACCTGCTATTGTGCTGCAAGATTCGCCAGATTTCTGGAAATGCGTGAAATTCCCTCTACAGAGTAAAATTTCTCGTTATGAGCTTTTCCTCGGTGGTTTATGGATGTTGGTGCCGGTTTTTGGCTGGCTCATAAATATGGGACATCGCATTATCATGGTACATAATCTGTTGCATAACCAACCAGCCTGGCCGTCTCTTAACCACCCCGGTAGGGCACTGTATCACGGCTGCCTTACATTTGCAGGTATGCTGTTTTACTCGATACCGGCTTTTCTCTGTTTTTTAATTGCTGCATATTTACATGCAAAGAATATTCATCTCACGATTATTGCTCTGCCAGTATCGTTAGGTATTGTTTGCCAAATTATTGCTATTCTCGCTATTCCCGGCTATATGACACAATATTGCATTCATTATGATGCCAAAGAAATATTCAGCTTTTCTAAATCGATACGAAGGGTTTTTCAGGCCGGAAGATGGTATTATCTGGCCTGGCGAAATGCCTTCATTTGCCTTTTACTCTCTTTTTTGGGACTTCTCTTTTTCGGTCTTGGTTTTTTATGGACCAGTGTGTGGTTTTGGCAGGTGGCCGGGTTTTCGTTTGCAGGGGCATTTGCCAAAACAATGCCGCATAAAGAGAAGACAATTTCTAGTTAGATCAATTCAACTCTCAGCGGATTCTTATCAAATTATTTTTTAAGAGTTTTACTTTTTTCAACTTCTAAGGAACCTCTGAAAAAGTCCCTCCATGTACTTTTTCAGAGGTAATTCCGCGCTAAACGCGC
>JAGRNJ010000060.1 GCA_020440825.1 Leptospiraceae bacterium
AGGAGTGCCTCGTACAACTCTGGGCGAGCCATCTCCGGTTCATCCCCACATGCGTGGGGAATAGTTCGGCGTTAAAGATAAAGGTTTCGATGTCACCGGTTCATCCCCACATGCGTGGGGAATAGATAAATACCCGATAAGTACTTTTACTCAAATTGTCAAAGAACTAAAATATGCCTCTGCTATATACTAGAATGTTCTGTTGCGATCAGGGTGATACCTTCGTTTTCAAAAATGTCTCTGGTCGTGTCACCATGACTCCGCACCCTATACCCCTGCTCTGTATTCGAAGTATAAATCATTAAAGCAGGTACCTGCCATTTTTCACATACCTTTTCCCAAATTTTATCTCTTATTCTGGCATTCAAATTGCCCACAAAAACATTTGCCCGGGGTTCAATAGTTAACCGCGACATCAATCCCCTCTGAGATTTCGTCGTCTTCTCTAGCACCAGAATCACCATAGAATAACCTCATCACATCAGGAATAATCTGTTTCATAATCTTCAACTCTCTAAATTTATCCCGCATCAATTGTCTTGCCAGGCTCTCGACATTTTTTTCGCCACTCGCCGCAGCCATAAACGCAATAGGCACCGCAATCTCCATTTTATACAAATCTGCAATATCATAAACAAAAGAAAGCTGTTTTCCAGAATGAATAAAACCTATTGCAGGCGAAAACCCGGCAGTCACCAATGCCGCATGACAAATGCCATACATGCAGGAGTTAGCAGCAGATAATGCCCGATTAGCGGGATCGCTCGCCGACCATTGGCTCTGGTCATAATTTCTGCGCTGCCAATCAATTCCATGTATTTGAGACAATTCTTTATATATTTTTCTTACCCGTGAACCTTCAAAGCCCCGCAGCTGATCTAGAGTGGCATTTGTCTCTAACGCTTCACTGAAACGAAATTGATACATCTGTCGAATCACCCTCATGCGTTCGGCCTCATTTGCCCAGCAGCTTACTTGTTGCATTAAATGTCGGGATGAATAGCTGCCAGCCTGACCCTGTGCATAAAATCTTACCCCTCGCTCACCAACCCACATCAGATGACATCTCGACTCACTTATTTTCTTTACTGCCTCATGAGTCACGGTAGTACCGGGGCCCAACATCAACACAGCAAGGGACTCTATGGGTATTTGTACTTTCTTTTCAAGCCAATGATAAGCAATTGACATACCATCTTGATCTATGCGACCTTTTTCAAAATATAGAAACGACCAGCGATCTGAAAACTTTGGCATTTCTTGAAGGTCGCGATTCATAGACTAGTTATTTAAGAAATAATTTGTCAGTACTTGTATGCTTGCCGAGCCTGCAAAACAAAGAGCTTTTAACATACTTACTAAAGTTTCTTTATGAGCAGTAGACCACAACCAAAGCCCCTGCCTTTGCCGACCCCTTTATAGAGTGTATTTCTAAATTTTTCTTCGTCAGAAACGGTTAGAATACCGCTAAAATCTATAACACCAAATTGAATGGGCTTTTGGCCTCCCTTTTTCCGAAACTGAATACGATGATAACCTTCTACCAGAACATTTGTACGCAAAAAAGTAAAACCCAATTTTTCTTGTCGTTTTTCAAGCCATTCCAGACCCGCTTGTTCTGCCATTGAAGCGATTGGCGGCCACTCACTACGTTTTTGCCCACTCGATTTATAAGTATTGCGAAGCTCCATCACTACATCATGACGACTCTTATTATTTGCCCCTGGCTTATCGTTATTTTTTCTTGTCACAACAGGATTAACCCGTAATGAAAAATGTAACTGTAAGCCTTCTTTTATAACTGGTTGATATTCTTTTGGGCCTTCGAGCTGCCAGCCAATTGGTTGTTTCACTGGCTCACGTTCCGAGAGAATATAATAAACAGGCAAATTGTTCTCAACAATAAACCTAAATAAGAAGTCTCTTTCTTTATTGGGGTCATGCGGGAAAAGGTTCCACAATACCTGATGTTCTTTATAATGGTCATCAAATGCAGCTTGACTGACTTCAAAAGAATTCTTGAGGTTAGGTTTTAATCGACTGAAATACATTAAGCAGCCCCCCCATAGTAAACAACACGATCACGAAACTGCCAGTTCTTTCTACTGAGTACTCTGTCTTTCATTACAATTCTTGCAAAATTACTGATTCCCGGTTCTATCCCCGCTTCCCAATATAATGTTGACAGATTCTTTTTACCGAGCCCGTTCAAGGTACCCTTTAGACCTTCGGGTATGCGACTATCTTTTTCATAAAGAGAAAATGCCGTTTTAAGGTCGTCTGATTTTACAATCTGTGGGTCAAAAGGTAAAGCAGGGGTGCAGCTTTTTCTGCCCAAATAGGGCATATAAACCGGTTGCTGCAACTTCTCAGCTATCGACTGCAAAGTAAAATTTTTGTTTGCTTTGAGTAAAATTGCAGCTGAAGAAAAAGCATCGCAGCGGTAGTCTCTTTGTGAGAGTATAGTTTCAATTTTCTCGTCACTCATCTCACTCTTTCTGGTTCCATGCGTTTTTTTAGAAGCCGGCACCTGTATTGTATGATAGTCCCGCAATAGCTCACCAATCGAATGAACCTTTAACCCTAAATAAATATTACTATCAAGAGATATGTGGTTTTCATCGTCATAGCGATCTATCCCCATTGCTGCGGCTATAATACCTAACACGGCAGACTTCGTAGGATGGGAAAGAGAGGGTCTGTATTCACCTACAGCAATACCTCCCCATGAAGCCAATGGCCCGTATAATGTAAAAATAAGATACTCTTGCATAAACAGCCTCAGTCTTTGACAGAAAATTGAATGATATCTGCAAGTGTCCCCTTTTTAGCGCGTACATCCATCTCTACAACTTCATCAGAGCATTTATCATAGGCGGCATCCATCTGGTCCCGCAGCTCTTGAATTGCATGAATAGCTTTCTTGTCAATGCCATCTTTACCGACAGGTGTCACCGGTTCAATATACGCCAGAGAAAGGTTTCTAGGTTGTTGATTGCCAAGCTCTGCCATAATATAAGATGCACGAGCTCTTGATCCGAAACTGTTTTGCATACCAGTAGGTGCCACCGTAGCAGCCGCTTCTACAAGAGCTTTCATGCTGTTTTCATAAATCTCTCTCTGTTTTTCAGAAGCACCTGCCAGGTTTTTGAAAAGAAGTTCCCGATCAATGTTTATGTAAAGATAAAAAAGACCAGAAGCAAATTCACGCTCACCTAAATGACCGGCACCGGCATCATCTTCACCTTTATTTAAATCATCGACTGCCGTGAAATAATCATCTTCGATGGCTATTTTCTGTACGGATATAGCATGCCCTACCTGAACAGCTGCCTCTACTTTATATGCCGTAGCATCTGCCAGCATTCTACCAAACATGGCAATATCTGCAGCTGAATTTTCATGCCTTAATAATTTTAGATCATCAGGGGTGGGGCTTTTATTTTCCTTAATAAGTTTTTCAATCAAGTCAAATACTGCTGTTCTTTCAGCCGGTGAAATAAATGCAATCTGTTCTATATCAAGGTTCTCAGGATAGTCTTTCTTATCTGACTTTATTTTCCCGAATTGATCAGCAATATCACGAGCCCATGCAGTAGCATCTTTTTCTTTTACATTGCCGTCAATAAGTCTGCGGTAAACCTCTCTACCAAATCTCTTGGTACGAATACCTTGATCACTTTCAAAATCTATGCCACCTAGTTTTTCTTCAAATACACTGCTCGTTCGCCATGCCCGTTTGAGACTTTGCGATGAAATTCTTAGCCTCGGTTGCCCCCCAAAAACTGCGGTCTTGGGTCGCCCTAAATCATCTCTATTCAGATTTGCCGGCGGGTACGAGGTTAAAATATGTAATTGTAAAAATTTTCGCATTTTTGCCTCATTGTCTTCTGATTTTTTAGTCATTGTCATTCTCCTGTAAAAAGTTTTTATAATTTATCTTGATGTCCGAAATACTGGTAAGCTAATCTTCGTTTAGAATAATCTCCCCAGAAATAGATCAATTGTGAAAGGTCATAGATATTCGCTTCACCATCTGTGAGCCTTATTGTTCTTACCAGAGTTGTAAAAAGGTCATCTAAATTGTCGATTCGCAGAATTTTCTGAAATCTAGACTTACTTACCCTTTCATTATCCCCATTTTTTACAGACATTAGTTCACCGCTATTTTTATTTGCCGTTATATTTTTTATATGGGACAATAGACCAAAAACTGCCTGTAACCGATCGAGTCGTGGCGAATAATCCTGGTTATCTTCTTTGAATGCTTTATTGAAATCGTTTAAAAATTCAAAATAAACGGGTACAAAGGCCACTGCTTGTGGCTTTGCACATCTTCTCAATTGTGCCCGATCACCGGCTCTGTGCTGTAATTTGTTAAACCATTCATTTAAGACTTTTCCTGTCTGACTATCAGATGCCATTAGCCTAAGTTGTTTTGTTTTTACTTCTGACATTCTTAACCTGCCTCTTTATTCGTTTCTACTGGTAGCCCCAGAGCTTGTTTAATTTTTTTAGAGTAGTTATACTTCACAAGGTCATCTCTAGCATTAATAATCTGCTCGGGGTCTTCCCACTGTATCGGGTAACGTTCAACATATTGCTCAAATAGGTCTAAAGAAAAATTAACCAATTTCGCATGCCAGCTTTTCATCACACTCTGAATGCTCTCGGTACCGGCTTTATTCTGGTAAAAATCAATTAAGGCTGTAACCTGTTCAAAGAAAAAGCTTTCTGTACCTTCCCAGAAGGTATTTTCTATAAAAGAAACGTCACCTTTCTTATCACCGGGTCTTTTATACCATGCTTTTTTTACTGCTTCACGAGTATTGTATACCACCTGTTCTGCTGCACTTATTAAACCGGTTATTTTTGAAGTTACATCTTGCTCTATCGTTTTTGGAATATTATAAAGAGGCATTGTTGCTTCATACCAACAGCGAGCCTTCATGTTATCCATATCATAACCGAATACGAAAATACTCTTTTCACTCTGTTTCGTTAATCTATTTTTCAAGTCAAATAATGTGATCGGTGGCTCTGAACCTTCTGTAATCGACAAGGCCAGAATGGGCCAGTTACGATAACTAAAGCCACCCGGTTGTGGATGTGTGGGTAACAACGTACCTTGTTTATCTGCCAAATAGTAAGGTGAAAGAGGATGTAGTATCTGTTCACTATAATCTATTCCATAATTTTTAGTTGTATAATCCGTAAAAAATGTATCTTGTTGAATTCCGCAGATGTCACAAATACCAGCCTCTTCGATTGGTTTACTGATAACGATTCTTCTGGGCATAGACCAGTATACCTGGCAATAGTGTATGTCTTTACCGGTTACAGTTTTACCCGTTTTTGCTTCACTGGTAGTAGTTGGGGCCATCCAGGGGTAAACAGATGCTTTTGATTTTTTTGCACTGGCCCCGGTCTTTTTCAATGTTTCGGAATTTACAATATTATACCAGACTGTAAGCCATAGAGTAAACGGGTCATCTTCTGATCCTTTTGGTGCATAAAGAACAGTCATTGGCCCACCGCCCCGAAGCGATGTTCTATGACCAACACCACCAGAAGGTGCATTTGTCTGTAAGGTAAATAAGGCAGTTGCTGCACATGCCGCACAAACCTTTTGAATATAACCTCTCTTGATAAAATGATCTTTATTCAGCTTAATGGTATTAGCACCGGGGGCTTCTATGAATAGTCCTGAAATAGGGTTCTCGTCAGCAGGCTCTAAATCATAGTCCTGCATAAATCTTGGTTTATTACCGTCTAAATTAAAAGCATTTTTTTCTCTTTGAAAAAGTTCGTCTAGTTGCTCGACAGTTGGCGGCTCTTCAGCATACTTTACCCATTCATCATTATCATTAGGCGTCATGACTGTTTGCATTATCCCTATTAAAAATTGATACAAAGCACCGGTAAAGTCAGGTCTTGCAGCATTGATTCTTTCAATGGGGTTTTTATTATAATCTGCTGTTATTTGCGACGGTCTAATCAATTCTTCAGTGCCGTCTTTTCTGATTATAGGTATCCATTTATCTGTTAGCAGGTTCATATATTCTCCGATACTTTTATATTGCGATTAGACCTTTCTTTTTATTATAAGTGACAATTTTATTGTTTTTTAATTCTATTAAAGCCTCATATTCTACTATCTTATTTACATTGGTCTGCAGCTTAATGGGTAATAATCTACCATATCTGCCTTTATCTGGTAATTTATTTTCTGTCTCTTTAACGATTTCTTTAAGCTCTTCTCTATATGCCATCCCGTAAAAAGACCATGCCGGTACCCGTACCTCGCTTCTCTGCCATTGATGTAGACCTTTATCGACATAAGGGGTTAATTTCCCATTTTTGTAAACACAGAGTCTCAGTGTTAATGATTCATCACCAAGTCGTGTTGGTGTTTTATCTTCTGGCCATGGTTGTAAATTCCGGTCTTGGATGTAACCTGTCTTTAATTCAAAACAATTTCGTATTGCCTGAATTTCATTTTCTATTTCTTTTACCCGATATTTTTCAGCAGATTTTTTAAGTGCTTGTGGTGCCGCAAGCCCACTGTTACCATAAACGCTTTCAATTAAATTGCGAGCATCTTCTGGCATTTTGTATTGGCCTTTATCATGTAACATTTTTGCGGTCTTAAATAAGTGTTCATGATTGTTATAAACAAAGGCAGCACCTTTAAAATAATTCGCGTACCACTTCTCAGTAACTTCTTGATCTAATCTCGGTGAGTAAATTTGTAGTATAGGTTGTTTGCGTTCATCGTCACCGCTTTTTTTTATATTTCCGTTTGAATCACGAACATGGCGATGCAGTCTGCCGGCTCTTTGTAGTATCAGATCTATTGGACATAAGTCTGTGATCATTTCATCAAAATCAAGATCAAGTGACTGCTCTACAACCTGCGTTGCAATTAATACCCTGCCTTTTCTATCTTCGGTAGTCCCTTTTTTGCCAAAAATATTGAGTACTTGGTTTTCTATATTCAATCGATCTTCAAGGGCAAAACGGGAATGAAATAATATAGGCTCTTTTTTAATATAAGAATTATTTGCTAATCTCTCATAAGCGTCCATCGCATCTTTAACTGTGTTTCGAACCCAGACAATAGCCTTACCATTTTCTGCTTCTTTTATAACAATGTCGAAAATATCATCCAACTCATGCTGAAATTCTACCTTAACTTCTCTTGATACAGACGACCGACTTTCTACAGCTTCTTCAATAAATTCACAGATGTTGTTTAATTGTGATGATTCATTGCTGGCCATTGTCAAGAGCGGGTAGGCTTGTTCTGTACCTTTCTTTTCAAGATTTACCTCCTGCTCGTAACCATCAGCAAATGCCTGCATAAAACTGTGCCGCATTTTTTCAGGTAAGGTCGCAGATAACAAAATTGTAGAGCCCCCCATAGCTGAATGAAACCTGATCAGGTTTACAATTAGTTCGGCAGTATAGCTGTCATAAGCATGTACCTCATCTAATATGATTACCTTGCGCAAAAGCCCCCATAGTCTTAAAGTATTATGAGAAGTACGGAGTACTGAGAGTAGAGCCTGGTCAATTGTACCAACACCGACATGAGCAAGTAAACTTTTCTTGCTCATATCTGCCAGCCATGAGGCACAAAAACTACCTGCAGGTGTTAGTTCATTTTGATAGTCTTCTGATAGGGGATCAATATTCAAAATCGAGTTTTGAAATTCTTCATGCATACCCCTCGCGCTATGAGCGAGTACAAGTGATGGCCTTTCATTTTCGTAAAATTTTTCATAGACAGCAGATATTCTAGGGTACATACCATTTGAAGTCGCCATGGTTGGTAGACCCATAAAAATACCGTCGGCATCACCAGAGCTCATTATACGGCCAGCAAGTATCCAGGCTGCTTCGGTTTTACCTGCACCGGTAATATCTTCAAGTATAAAGAGTTTAGCCCCGTTCGCTATATCTATTCTTTCAGCTTTTTTCTGCAAGGGAGTAGGTTGTGAATTAATCTCAATTAATTCAGGAAATAAATCTGTAAATCTAATACTTTTTTGTGTTTTGATCGGTAGTAATCCAGTTTTAGGCAGCGTTTGAGCCGCTTTACTTAACGATTCTGAGTAGTAATCGTTTAATGAAATTACAGTGAAATTCTTACCTTCTGTATAGTCTACTGTCATGGGATAGAAATCTTTTGACGATGCTAACCAGTCTGCCAGTATAGTTATCCCAGATAGCCAATAGCTCAATGGCCTAATATTTTTTTTGAGACCTTGTAGCATCTGCTTATCATTCAAAACTTGAGCTGCTTTTGGGAATATACTTTCTAATTGCTCAATAAATAATAAAATTGCTCCCTTTACTGATTCAGGGATAGCTTCACCAATCGTGGTAGTGGTTTCTGGCTCTAGTTCAACCGGTTTGCCATGATGCCCTGCTGATGAAGCAAACCAATAAAGAATTTCAATTGCCGTCTCTTCTGACCGACGAAATTTGCTAGTGGTTAACTTCGAAGTCGAATATCGTGGCTTAATAATTTCATTCCAGATTTTCATACCGGTAATGGTATGATGCGCCATCATTGGCACATCACCATAATCGATGCCAATTGCTTTTATTGCTAAAGGATTTTTCAATTGAAATTCTGGTGCAAATTTACCCAAATCATGCAGTGTCAGTAAAAAACCGAACAGGTCAGTAAATACTCCTTCGGCCAAATTTGTCTTATCGAGAAAGAATCGTTTAACATTCTGATTTAGTCTTAGATACGTCACACCGACAGCAGCCACATCAAGCATATGGTATACGAGCGGGTGCCAACCTTGGTCGGTTGCCTTGCCCCAGAAATAGCAATAGGAACTATTCATAGACTTTTCACACATTAAAATCTCTTCATTACCCGTCAAACCAAAATGAAATGATTAATACTATTCCCCGGCTCCCGCCGGGCCAGTATTGTCCCTACCTATCCTCTACTTTGACAATCTTACCACCAAACATCGATAAAATTTCCTGAGCATTTTTCTGCACCTGCTCACTGGCAATAATGGTACTGCGAGAACCGGTCATTCCGTATTGATTTGTCTGTAACCGTTGGGTAGCCGCTTTCACGCGCACATTCGCTTTGCCGGTCGAGTTGCGCGTAATCGATACTGAAAGTACGTCAAACTCTTCACTACCCGCTAAGATTTTAATAGCTGCGCCCGATGTCTGTCGCTCTGCCATGATAAAGCCGGCTTTTTCATTGGCATTGGTAATGTTATAATCAAGCTGGGCTAATTTTGCACTCACGGTAGAAAACGCTTCAGAAAGCTCTTCACGGCTTTCTACAACGTAGGCATGCTGCATCGAACAGTGCAGCAAAAAAGCACCTGCTGTTAAAATTAATAATTGTTTTGTAAGTTTCATTGTATCCTCCGGTTCAAAGAATACAATAAAAAGAGAAATCAAAGCGACATGAAAGTGTCTTTTACAAACTTTCGTTGCCGGTAGAAGATGAAGAAGAAGATCGAAATTCAAAGATTTCTTCAAAACGCAATCCACGTTCCCGGGCCCGGTTCATCAATTGCAAATCAGGGTCGATAATCTTCTTGAGTCCGCGGGCAGCAATAAGGTCTTCTAAGATTTCATCGAGTCCGTTTACTTTTATCTGGCGAAGCTGACCAGCACCCGCCGGTCTGCCCAAATCAAGCAATGTAACTTCAAGTACCGGTCCGCTGATCCAGGTACGTAGTGAATTTTCATAGATTATTTCTGCATTTAAATTCAAGAGCGGCTGCAAAGGCTCACCAGATTTTGTTTTGTCGATACCCTGCAGTTCATAACTGCGGCATTCCCGTTCGCCCCGATACCAGATTTCTGCCAATAATAGTATTTTATCGCCGCGAAAAACAATAAATCTCGGCAGACACTCGATTTTCAATACATCTTTATTTGCTTGAATCTTACCTGCTCGAACATTGCGCTTAATCTTTTTTCTGGTTTCAGATGTCTGGGGCAGATAATCGAAAGAAACAATGCGTTGAACACAAATACAGTGCAGCAAAGTGATCAAATTTAATATGAAATCCCGGTTTGAGACTAGATAACGCGACTGCAAAGCCGCATCAATGCCTCCCTGTAATATATTTCTTAAATTGGCTTTATTTTTTAATTCTGCCAGGATACCCAATGCCACCAGGCTGACAGGTATTGCAGATGATAAACGCCGGGCATGACCTGAATATTCAAAAACCGTACTGTGCACAGAAAACGAATTTAAAATTCTCGAAATCTGACGTTCACTGATGTTTATATCGAGATCAAACAATGCAGATTTCAATTGTAAGCAGGTAAAATACTTTTCAGGCTCCCGTTCGAAAAAATGCAGTAGCCATAGTGGTTTTAATATACGGGCTGTTTCTCTGAATTTCCCATACTCAAATCTGTTCAACATTGCCATCTCTTGTATATTGACGGCAAAATCTGTGTAAATGTTCTTTAATTATTTTTAATTTTTCAGGAAAGTTTTGCTACCCAGAATACGAGCATGGTCGAACTTTACAAAAATCTGATTTTTACCCCCCTCTCAAGGTTTCTTATACAGACTTGGCATCAGCTTGCCTGTCCACTTCGCACGTAGAATTGCATTATTGTTATTGTTATTGGGCTGGTTATCCCAAAAACTAAAACCAAATTTCTCACGGTGAAACCACGGTCCAACATGGCCACCCCAGAAGCCCTCGGCCATAAGTGTATTGCAAAATGCGCGCGACCATTTTAAAGACCAGGGAATATTTGATTTAGGCCCGCTGAAAACCCCTTCGGCCCCCTGTTGTTTATTACAACCGGGGTGATTCTTGGGTAAGTAGGCCGCTTGATCACTTTTATTGGGAATGAACGTTGCACCGCAATGTGCATTTTTTGAACCTACACAGGGCCCCGCTGCTGAGCCCAGTTTTCCTGGATATTTTTTATCCCACTTTTTTGTAAACTTGCGCTCATCGCCCCACAGTGCGCGGGCAAACATACATTGGTCTTTTTTAACCTGACGATCTTCACTGGTGTAGCCAACCAGGGCTCGAAGATGGTTTATGGCAATTCTATGCCATTCATCGATTTCAGCTTTGGTTGGGTTTTTATTATCTGCAAAGGGTTTGTGTTTATAAAATACTTCCCGAATACCGCGAATACGGTCAACACTGGGACATATCGCCGCCGCAAATTGCTTTTTCGTCATTTTAGTAGGATTGTAAATGGTTCCGTCCCATTTCGAATCGTCCCAGGCTTTTTTATTTATCCAGCCTACTCCGTCAGGATCATGGGAAGTATTGGTTCCGCCTTTGAATGGTTTTACGGCAAACGTTTGCCAGTTTGCCTGCGGCGGAGTAAATTGTTCAAGGTTATTTTTGTCGCCTGCAGCAAAAAGCATCAGGTTTACCAGAGTTATATAAAAGACTGTATATGTTATCAATTGTTTCATAATGCCTCTTTATTATCAGCCGCCAGCACCCAGACTTATTTAAGCCTATACTGCAGACTGACTTCAACCATATCGCCGTGGCTTTTACCGCCCCGAATTTTCTTTGGTACCGATAAAAGCACCTGACCCGATTTGTCGCTCCACACACTGGTTTCCCAGCTGATGCCGTCAACATTTGCCGTTACCGGGGTTCTGCCCCAGCCCAGAGTATAGGGCGGTGCATATTCAGGCGGCACCGGTGCAAATGTCCAGCCACCTTTGCCGGGATATCTGAACAGCTTCGCCTTAAAACTCAAAGTTAGCCCCGCTCAGCGGCAGCCTTAATATTTCCCAAAATGGATGAATACGTCTGGTGTATCAGGGCTCCGGCAGTCGAGGCCAAAAGCCCGCCGGCAAACGGTACATTCACCTCAAAACGGCTTTCCCAGATTGTGCGGGTCAGCCCGCCCTCAACCGGCTGCAGACGAATCGTGCCAAACCGGTGATCAAGCGGAATACTCGAACGCACAATGCGAAAGTCCATCTGGCGGGGAGGGTCAAAGTAAATAATTTCTTCATCTAATGACAGTAAAAGGCCAGATATACGGCGGATGGCTCCCACCTCGTATTTTTCGCCTTCACCCGGCGCCACCAGACCCGATGTACCCAGCAGCGAATAGCCCGCATTCAACGTGTCGCCGGTTAACAGCTCCCAGACCTTCTGCGGCTGGGCAGAGATCATAATTTCTGCTTTCACCTCTGCCATATTATTTTCCGGTTATGCCCTTTAAGAGGCCACTCGACCACAATGCGCCCATCGCTTTTGAGAATATGTCTCCGCCTGCGCGTTTCGCCAGCCATACCGGCCACACGTTCATCGGTGAGGGTATCACCAGTGCACCGCTTTTCATACCGGCAATTGCATCTTCTGCAACCTGCTCAGGTGAAGCCCCCTGGGTTTTGTAAAATTCTGCAATGCTCTCTTTGGCACTGCTTGAACCAAGCTCCATTTTTCCGTCTTGAATAATGTTGGTATTGACTATACCCGGGCACAAGGCCGAGACTGTAATTTTGTCACTGGCCAGTTCGGCATTCAGTGATTCAGCAATACCCACCAGTGCATGTTTGGTACCACAGTAGGCAGACATGGCGGGTGCGCCCACGAGCCCGGCAACCGAAGCGGTAATCAGAATATTTCCCTGCCCCAGAGTTTTCATAGCCGGTACAAAGTAATGCAGCATATAGACGGTAGACCAGTAGTTTACATCGGTGATCCACCGCCAGTCTTCAAGAGTCATTTTATCTATCGGGCTGCCAAGACCGGCACCGACGTTACAGCATAGAATATCGGGAATGGCCCAGCCGGTTACTTCATTGAACAGGCTTTCTACCTCGTCTGCCTTGGTATGGTCTAAGACCGACATGCCGGCACCATAGCTGCCAAGCGAACCAAAGGTTTCTTTGACCCGCGCTTCATCACGGTCGGTTACCCAGACCCGGGCACCTTCCCGCACCAGTCTCTGCGCCAATGCGCGGCCAATACCAGACCCTGCCCCGCTGACCAGGGCCCTTTTTCCTGCAAATTTTCCCATAGTTATTTCTATTTTTTCTTCTTTTTGTTGTCTTTGTCTTCTTCAGATTCAATACGTGCGCGATACGCTTCAATACCGGCTTTTGATTTTTTCATTAACTCATCATCGCCGGTTAAACTGCATATTCGACGCAGTACTTCAAGCAGGCGGATGGCCCGCAGCAGGTCAGAGTTTTGCTTCGTCGAAAGTTCAAACTTGTCCCGAAATTCATTCGAAGCATTCATTAATGCATCTTTTACAGTGGTCAGGAGTTCCTGCCTGTCATAATAAAACTCTTCCCGCGGGTCGCGTACCGCCTGTATTTCACGGTAGTCGGTAAAATTTTTCAGAATCACAGCCGCCTTGCCCCAGTAATCAGGAAAGCTCCATTTCCATTTTGTATTGGGCCCATAAGAATCAATTAAACGCCGAATGAGCTTTGTAATGTGCTTGTATAGGTTGAGCCTCTGCCGGGGGTTAAACGGCTTAATTGCATTGAGCCTCTCGCGGTTAAATTCAAGTGGCTCATCATCTTCGCCAGTCACCACAGCTTCTAACTCAGTAAAAATTCTGCCCAGAAGCTTTTTAGAGTTGTCGAGATAACCGCTGTTTTTCATACTCATCATCTGTTCAGAGAGGTCATTCATATCCATATACAGGTTTGCCTGATCAATAAGGCGTGAGGTCATACCGATATGAAAGAACGGTTTCAGTTTCTTATTCTGGGCCATTGCCCGCTTGTATGCCGCTAAATCTTTATCAATCTCGCTGATCGATTTTTTTTGATCAGCGATTTGATTGTTATAGGCTTTCTTGGTTTCGGCGTCTACAGCCATAGAACCGGGCGTCAGCCGTAAGTATCAAGTAATTTAGACTGGTTTTCAGGAACAACTGGGTTGACCCCGCTTGCACCTGTATCTACATTTTGCGTCTGGTCAACCGGGGGTTGATTCTGGGACGCGGTGGTACGTGCATCGTTTTGTGGAACGGAATACGGGTTTACCCGGTCAAGACTTACACTCATATCTGCCATTTGTGATCCTCCGGTTATGCTTTCTTATCCAATATAAACACTTTACCAATATATGTCAAGCCAATTAGTATCAGGCCGATTGAAATAAACTGGCCCTGGGTCATACCGAACACATTTTCAGGGTTCAAACGAATTATCTCAACCAAAAACCGAACAATCGCATGCAGAATTAAGAACGAAAAGACCTTCACCCCAAGCGGAAACTCTTTCTTGCGTAATGCCCAGAACAGAACAAAGAAAGAAAACGATGCAAGTGCCTCAAACAATGGGGTGTTGTACACCAAGACCCCGGGGTCTCCATATTGACGCACAATCTCTGACCAGGGTGCCGCCCCTCTTGGGAAAGAATCACAAAACGGTACCGGCAGGTTCAAATCACATTTCTGCCCATAGCAGCCATCGCCAGATATCAGACATCCCAGCCGGCCAAAGCCATAACCAGATGCCAGCATCGGGGTAACGACATCAGCAATATGCAAAGCAGAAAGTTTTTCTCTCTTTATAAAGAAGATAATCACCCCGGCTGCGACAATCAGCCCGCCATACCAGGTGAGGCCACCGCCAGAAAAGAACATATCGATCATCTGTGAGAAGCTATGAATGTCTGCATACTGCTCGATAATGAAGGCAATTTTCGAGCCAAGCAGGCCGCCGACAATAGCGCCTATTAAAATACGGTCTGCCAGTTTTTCGTCATACTGTAAGCGGCGGAACTCCTTCTGCAAAAGAAAATTGGCAGTCAAAAAACCGACGGCCATCATGATACCATAGGTAGACAGTTTAAGCCAGCCGAGCATTGCCGGGTGGTCAATCTTTATGAAACCGTCGACATATCGCCAATCTGGTCCGAAAACGACCAGCGCAGCCAGTAAGATACCAATGATGATTTTATAGATCATATCGGGATGCTATTTGTCGGGCAAACCGGTTAGAAAGGATTTTTTAATATAGAGCAAATCAAAGCGCGCTCTTGAAACTACAGTTCACGAGCGCGGCTCAATTTTATTCCCCGTCTTGCGGAGTGAGGTCTTCAACAGGTTCTTTTTTCTTTTTGCTTGCCTGCATCATCGCACGCAATTCTTTACGCTTGGCCTTTATCGATTCATTGATCTTCTGAATTTCTGCTTTATTGGCTTTCAGTTTGTCGTGAAAAGGCTGTAATTTGGCTTTCAAATCTTTGCCTTTTGCATCGGGACTTGCTTCCATCGCAGCAATCATTTGCGCACGCTGTTCCAGATTGTCAGACTGAATTGCATGTCTTTTTTTCGCTAATTCGAGTATCTCTTTTTGAGAGGCAATCGCCTTGGCACGGTCGGCAAAAATAACGTTTGTCAAACCGGCAATCATTAGTAATAGTAGTAACTTTTTCATTTGAAATCTCCGTTGTTTAAATGCGACCCCAGGCATGAGATCGCTGCGGCTTTGACGCCAAACCAAAATAAATGTTCATTGAAAAAAGTAATTTTCAAATTAATTGTTTATAAAATGTTGAAATCGTTGACTATACTTCGTCGTATAAGAGGCCGAAAATGAGAAAAGCGGCCATCGGCATGCAAAAAATGATGAAAAACCTCTTTATATACAATTCTGTTACAAGATACACAAGCAGTGCCTTGTCTGTTTTTCTGTTTTTTATTGCTTTTTCTTTTGGTCTGCAGGCCGCAATTCCCAATGTCGCTGCTGTATCATCCCCCGCGACAAACTCAAATCTCGGTTCTGTTGTAACCATTACTGTAAACTTTGATATTGCTGTTGCAGTCAATACCTCAGGCGGATCCCCAACTCTGCTGCTTGAAACCGGCGCAGTCGATCGGCTGGCCACCTACACCGGCGGCAGTGGCTCTAACAACCTTTTATTCAGCTATACAGTACAAAGCGGAGATTCATCCGCCGATCTCGATTACACCTCAACCACAGCTCTTCAACTCAACGGAGCTGTAATCGAAGATAATCTCACCCCTGGTGACAACGCGAACTTGACATTACCTGCTCCGGCTGCTGCAAATTCACTCTCGGCCTCGAGTGCAGTGGTAGTCGATGGCATCGTTCCCAGCATTACGGTCATCACCTCAACCACTGCGAATGGCTCGTATGGCATAAGCCCGCCCAATATTAACCTGACAGTTCAGTTCTCTGAACAGGTTACCCTCGCTGGCGGTACGCTCGATCTCACTCTCAATACCGGCGATGTCGTATCGATTGGTGCCTTTGGCCCGGCCAACACGGCATCCGTCAATTATGCGGTAGGGGCCGGCGATACCGCCAATCCCCTGAATGTAACGAACATTGCACTTTCAGGTACATTGCGCGATAATCTATTGAACGATGCCAGTGTCGCTATACCTGCTGGCAATAATCTTGAAAATAATAAAACCATAGTCGTCGATACTGCTGCCCCAACGATCACATCGATCACCTCAACCAGTGCCGATGGTAACTACCGGGCAGGCCAGAATATCAATGTTACAGTGACCTTCTCTGAATTGACCACCTTGAATGGCGGTAATCTCAATGTAACCCTTACCGGCGGCCAGGTTGTTTCGATTGCCCCCTTTACCAATCAACTGACCGCATCGGGAACATTCACTGTTCCAGCAGGTTACTCGGCAAATCCCTTAGATTCAACTGCGATCGCACTTGGCGGGGTGGCAACCTTAAGAGATTCAGCCGGAAACAATGCAACCATAGCCTTGCCTGCAACTACCATAGACACCGGCTCGAATATTATTGTCGATGGGGTTATTCCGGTAGTCAACTCTGTAACCGGGGTCAATGGCAATTATATTGTTGGGAACACCGTCACCATCACTGTTAATTTCTCAAAAAATATTACCGTCACCGGCACTCCGCTTTTGCAGCTTGAAACCGGCACAATTGATCGTTATGCAAGTTATACCGGTGGCACTGGCTCCACTGCACTGACTTTTGACTATGTCGTACAGGCGGGAGATTCAGCGGCAGATCTTGACTATTTATCTTCGAATGCACTGACCTTGAATGGCGGCACCCTTCAAGATTCCTTCTTAAATAATGCGACATTGACGTTACCTTCGCCGGGGGCGGCCAACTCTCTCTCGAATCTTCAGAACATCGTTGTCGACGGAATCGTACCCATTGTAACCAATGTTACTGCAACCAATGCCGATGGCAGTTATCAGATTGGCCAGACCATTACCATCCAGGTTGTATTTTCCGAGACTGTCACAACCGGCGGTGGGGCAACCTTAGCACTCAACAATGGCGGTAGTGCTGCCTATACAGGTGGTACAGGTACCAATACCCTGACGTTTGATTACACCATCGGCGCGGCAGAAGACATTGCAGAGCTTGATTATAACTCAACTGCAGCCTTAGTTGGCGGTGCAATCGTCGATTTGCAGGGGAATAACGCCACATTAACCCTGGCTGCTCCCGGCTCAGCGACCTCGTTAGCCGGTAATAAAAACATTGCTGTCGATACGGTTGTACCAACCATTACCCAGATAACCTCTTCACTAGCCAATGGTTCATACCGGGTCGGTGAAATTATCCCGATTTCCGTTGTTTTTTCAGAACCGGTGAATGTTACCGTTGGTACTCCGACTTTAACATTAGATACTACCGCGACCGCCTCTTATGTATCTGGCACTGGCAGCAATACACTTATTTTTAATTATACTGTGGCTGCGGCTCAAACCTCAGCTGACTTGAATGTTACTGCTGCAAACCTTGCCGGGGCGTTTATACGGGATGCAGCATTAAACGATGCCAATCTCGCCCTGCCCGGGGCAAACAATCTTGCGGACAACAAAAACATTCGCATCGATACTACCAACCCCACGATTGCTTCTCTTACAACCACTACCGCAAATGCAACCTATGGTGCCGGCAGCAATATCAATGTCACAGTGAATTTTTCAGAAGCTGTGCAGCTGACCGGTGGCAACTTAATTGTTAATTTGAATTCCGGCGGTTCTGTCACCTTTGCTCCATTCCCGTTGTCGTCCAGTGTTTCAGGAACTTATACGGTAGCAAGCGGACAAACCGCAAACCCACTGAATGGAACCTCTCCCCTTTCACTTTCGGCCGGCTCGTTAACAGATGCAGCCGGCAATACCATGGGCACGTTCATTATTCCCGGTGGGCAGAATCTTTCTGATTCTTCTGCTATCGTTATTGATGGCAGTGTACCAACAGTAAGCGGGGTAGCCGGGGTCAATGCAACTTATAACACCGGCGATACAGTCACAATCACGGTAACGTTCAACCAGAATGTGACGGTGACCGGCACCCCTCGACTGCAACTGGCTACGTTGCCCTCACCCCGCTTCGCAAATTACAACGGCGCAGGCTCGGGCACCCCAAGTATTCAGTTCGATTATATCGTACAAGCAGGGGACAATGCTGCAGATCTTGATTATGTTTCAGACTCGTCTTTAACATTGAACGGGGGTACAATTCGCAGTGCAGCGACAACCCCCGCCAACCTCACCCTGCCCTCGCCTGGCAATGCAGGTTCTCTCGGTGCCAGCTCTGCGGTCGTAATTGATGCTGTCGCTCCGACGGTTTTGTCTGTTACCGCATCTACCGCAAACGGCAGTTACAATGCCGGCGATATTATCGATGTACAAGTCGTTTTTTCTGAAATCGTCAACGTTCTCGGCGGGCCTCCCAATATTGCTCTGAATTCAGGGGCTAGCGTTAATAACAGTAGCGGTACGGGCAGCAACACTCTGGTGTTTCAATACACAATAGGTGCAGCACAGAACTCTGCCGATCTGGATTATACCAATACCACTGCTCTGGCAACCGGTGGTGGCACCATACGAGATGCCGCGGGCAACGATGCAGTTTTGACCCTACCTGCCCCCGGTTCTGGCAACTCTTTGGGCGGCCAGAAAAACCTGATTGTAGATACTACAGTTCCCACAATAACCGGCGTTACCTCAAGCGAAGCAAATGGAACTTACGATGCCGGCAGTGTAATCGCTGTTGATGTTACATTCTCTGAAAGTGTAAATGTTGCAACGTTAGGTACCTTCACCCTTGATTTAAACAACGGCTCTGCCGTCACTGCCGACTACAACTCTGGCACAGGTACAAACACACTTCGCTTTTTTTATACGGTCGCAGGCGGAGACACCTCTGCCGATTTAACGGTCACAGCAGCCACCCTTGGTGGCGGTGCAACCTTGCGCGATGTAGCCGGTAATGATGCGAATCTTGCTGCGCTTCCGGTCGGTAATAATCTGGGCGACAATAAGGCGATAGTCATCAACACGGCAGCGCCAGCCATCACATCCGTTACCTCTAGTATAGCCGACGGAACCTATAAAGCGGGAGATTCAATCCCGATTGTGGTTACATTTGATAAAACTGTCATCGTAACAGGTACTCCGCGCATATTGCTGAACTCAAATGCTGCAGCATTTGCCAACTATTCGGGGGGTACGGGAACCTCTACCCTGACCTTCACTTATATTGTAGGGGCCGGCCATAACACACCGGCCGGGCCAACCAGATTGAACTATGCTGCGGTGGGAGACCTTGGCTTAAATGGCGGCACCATCAATTCAATAGGGGCAGTTGCCGCGAACCTTACCCTGCCTGCACCGGCAGGTAATGGTCTGCAGACGCTCAAGACTATTTATGTAGATACCACCGCTCCCACCATCACGTCGATCACTTCACCGACTCCCGACGCTACTTATGGTATAGGCGGTACCATTACATTTTCTGTACTCTTTGATGATGTGGTCGATGTTTCAGGCACGCCGGCGATTGCCCTCAATTCAGGCGGGGTCGCGACCTATACCGGCGGTACCGGCACCAATACATTGACCTTCTCCTACACTGTTGTTGCCGGTGAATCTTCAGGTGATCTTGATTACTCAAGCGCA
>JAGRNJ010000061.1 GCA_020440825.1 Leptospiraceae bacterium
CTCTTCTGGAAATTTCCAAAAACAAAATAATGAATTCATTATTTTGTTTTTGGAAATTTCCAGAAGAGATCTTATTCTTTTTTCTACCGGAGTCTTTAGAAGAATGAAAATCTAGTTTGTCTTTAGCATCAGATTCCCTGCTGGAGACTCTAGAGTCTTTTTCGAAAAAAGGTTGTTGCTCATGAGTTTCTTGAGGTCGAAACTCTGAGGTTCTGACAGGTGGTAATTGTTGAATTTTTTTGTATTCAGATTCAGGTTTCGGAGATACTGGTGTAAAACCGACCAATGAGCGCAGTTGTCCCTCTCGATTATCATATCGATGAATATGGGAACAGATATGACACCGGCGAAGCTGAATTTCATGTAAGTCTATATCAAGACTCACCTCAATTCGATTCTTGCATTGTGCACAGGCATGTCGAAATTTGAACAAACTCATAAGAACAAGAGTAAACGTAGACTTTAAACGTTGTACTGCTGTTCTATGTATCGGCAGATTCACGGTTTACGGCATACTACCTTTTTTCACTTTAGAGTGTGGCATTTCAATATGATGAATCTCTGGGTCTCGAAATTCATGCACCTGCACGTACAGTTTTTGAACATATGATCGATTTTGAAAGTTATCCCGAATGGCAGACTTCAGTTGCCGCTGCCCGTAAAATGAAAAATGATATTCATGGCCCGGTTATAGAATTTGAAATAGATCTTGTGCTAAAAAAGATTCGCTACGTTCTTGGGTATAAGGTCGATCATGAAAGAATGCATTTGACCTGGGACTATCTTGACGGTGATATAGAGCATGTGGCAGGTGAGTTCTTTGTGCAGGAAAAAGATTCTGAGGTATCGTGGGCAGTTTACAGATTAGATGTACGTCCCGGGTTCTGGTTACCGGGTCCGTTGGCAAATTTTGTTAAAAATACGGCCATGCGGGGAGTATTGCATGATTTGCAGAGAAAAGTGGGAAAAAAATGAAACAATATAAGTCTATTAAAGATCGAATAATCTTATTTAGTAAAGGTCTCGCCATGGGAGCCGCAGATATCGTTCCCGGGGTGTCTGGCGGGACAATAGCCTTAATTGCAGGAATTTATGATCATCTAATAGCAGCTATTGCAGCCGTTAAGCCGAAGCATGCAATTGACCTTGTTAAACTGATCTTTCTGGGTTTTTCAAAAATTCATAGAGCATCTGCATTGCAATCCCTTGGCTCAATTCCTTTTTCTTTTTTACTTCCGCTGCTTTCAGGAATTGCCATTGCGATTCTTGGGATGTCTAGAATAATCCCCTGGCTGATGGAGAACCACGGCTATGAAACATTTTCGGTTTTTTTCGGATTGATTCTGTTCTCAGTGAGCGTACCTCTGCGACATATGCATATTCGATTGCCAGAAGTCTTGCTTTTGATTTTCAGTGCAGTCAGTGTCTATTTACTAATGTCGATTTCACCACTTGCAAAAGCCACTATCGTGTTGCAAATGCCGGGCGGACAAGAAGCAAAAGCAGTCGCTGATGACCAGGGACGAATGCGGGCAGTTACTCCTGCTAATGAATTTGGCGGGGTGGGAATGCTTTTTCATAGTTCGGGAGATTCACTGGGAAATTTCAAGTGGCTGGTAAATAAAGAAAACAGCCAGATAAATATTTCAGAAATGCACCTGGACGGATATGTGATTCGAGGGGCTTCAAAAAATACGGTTTCTATGGAAAATGGGCAGCGGGTAATCCGACTGGTAATCGCAAAAGAAACATTGCCAAACCTGATGTATACCTTTCTAGCAGCCGCTATTGCGATCTGTGCAATGGTTTTGCCGGGAATTTCTGGGGCCTATATTCTGGTTATCTTGGGGCAATATCAAATTGTGTTAAATGCTATTCATCAAAGAGACCTACTCACCTTAGGTGTAGCAGGTGCTGGTATACTATTGGGATTACTTTCATTTATCAGGATTTTGAAGTGGGTATTGGTGAAACACCATTCGATGACTATGGCTGTACTTACCGGTCTTATGATTGGCAGTTTACGTCGAATTTGGCCGGTTGAACATTTATCACAACCCCTCGACCTGCAAACTGCCCTTGTGGGAATTGCTCTGGCAATAGGCGGCGCAGCATTAATACTGATTCTGGAGCGACTGTCGATTCAATTCGGAGATCCTGAGCCGCCTAAGTAATTCACTTTAACATTCGTTTTACGATTGCAGTAACCTTCGCCGAAGAAGGCAGAACCGCATCTTCCAACGGGAAAGAGTAGGGCATAGGAACATCTTCTGCAGAGAGAATTTCAATTGGTGCATCAAGATAGTCAAAAACTTTTTTTTGCATTCTTGAGGCAATATAGGCACCGAATGATGAATTGGGCCATGCTTCTTGAACAATCAATAAACGATTTGTTCTTTTAACCGATTCTGCAATCATCGGTTCATCTAATGGTCTTAAGGTTCTCGGGTCAATAATTTCTATTTCAATTCCATCTTTGACGAGTTCTTCAGCAGCCTGCATGACAGGATACAGCATCATTCCCCAGCAAACAACGGAAATGTGCTCACCATTTCTTTTGACTTCCCCTTCGCCAATTGGGATAAGGTACTCTTCTTCGGGTACTTCCCCTTTGTAATTGTACATTTTCTCAGATTCTATGAAAATTACCGGATCATCATCACGGATCGCAGATTTTAATAACCCTTTCATGTCTTTGGGAGTTGAAGGGCATATTACCTTGAGCCCCGGAACGTAGGTATAATAGTTTTCAAATACCTGGGAGTGCTGGGCTGCCAAGGCCCCACCCGCGCCTTGTGGGCCACGAAAAACCATTGGGAGTGTAAGCTCTCCGCCTGACATTGATCTCAGTTTGGCTGCATTATTCACAATTTGATCTAAGGCCACAAGAGAAAAGTTCCATGTCATAAACTCAACAATAGGTCGCAAACCGGTCAAAGCTGCGCCAATACCTATTGCAGCAAATCCTTCTTCGGCTATGGGAGTATCTATAAGACGCTCGTCGCCGTATTTGTCAAGCAACCCCTGGGTGACTTTATACGCCCCATTGTAGTGTCCTACTTCTTCGCCAATGATAAAGACTTTTCGATCTCGGGCTAACTCTTCATCAAGTGCGGAGTTCAGTGCTTCTCGAACGGTGATTTCTGCCATACCCCAGTTTACAAGATTTTCTCGTCTGGCAAGGTTTTTTCAGTGATTCTCAAAATTTTGATTGAATTTTCAGCTTTATAGCAGAAATCTCAGGTTTTTGGGCGCGCGTGCTCGAATGCATGGACTATACCAATAGGTAATTTCAATTTTAGAACATGTATTTGTGACTTTCGTTAAGTTTTTCTGGTATTTACCAAGCAAACGGAGGCTATCCAAAGTACGTTTTCTCAAAGCAACCAGAAAAATATTGGAATCTTTAATAGAACCCCAGCCGCTTTTGTCGTGCTTACGAGCCGGTTTAAGCAGTCGATTTTCGACAGTTTTAAGGTACAACCGTAAGGCAATATCGAGAGCATGCGATAAGGTGATTTTACTTTGGTAAATACGCATCTGTAACTGCTCCCACTCATCATTTCGGCAATATGTTGAAATCTTTACATATGTCCGTAGTTCATCATTTTTTCTGCGATTCCTGTCAATTCGGGAATCATGTTTGCGCAATTGAATTAGATAGATTTTGAGCACGGCAGTTATTATGTCGGTGCGACTGATTCGAATACCCAAGTCTGTAAATTTTTGTATTGCTTTATTCAACCTGGCTGCATTCCAGTTCGGTAGACTTACACTCGAATTAGCACCCATAACTCGCTCAGGAAGTCGATGCAGTAATTGATATTTACTTTTTGCGAATCTTCGCAAATTCAAATAATTCGAGCTGTTCCCAGAAGGCTCTGGAAGTCTATATTTTTCTTTCGGTTCCATAGTACATAATTCTAATAACTGTATAAATGTAAAGTAATATATGGAATTGGTTCTCTCCGTATTCAAAAAGTGATTAACCGTAATTTTTTTCTAAACAACTACTTTGATTTACGGCTTGAGTTTCGTGCACAGAATAGCATATGCCTCAAAAGCCAAAACGTTTGATTGTCATCGGTGCCGGTTTTGCCGGGCTCAACCTGGTAAAGGAACTCGCACACGAAGAAATAGATATTTTATTGATTGATCGCTCTAACCATCACCTTTTTCAACCTCTTTTATACCAGGTTGCGTCTGCAGCATTATCTCCGGCCGATATTGCAATGCCGATTCGGGCTATTTTCAAAAATCAGAAAAATGTGAAAGTGATTATGGCCGAAGTTAAAAAAATTAATAAAAAGCAGAACAGTATTGAACTGGCGGATGGATCTACTTTTGATTTTGATTTCCTCGCAGTCGCGAGTGGCGCCCGACATTCTTACTTTGGCAATGACAGCTGGGAAGAGTTTGCACCGGGGTTAAAGTCTATTGCCGACGCACTGAAAATACGTCAGAATATTTTACGTGCCTATGAGCATGCAGAAATGCTTAGTGCTGAAAACCTTCTACCACCCGAAGAATTGAAATCAACTGTAGAGAAGTTGTTAACGTTTGTCATTGTCGGGGCAGGCCCTACAGGGGTAGAACTTGCTGGTGCAATCGGTGAGATTGCTCACAAGACATTGCGCTATGAATTCCGCAATATCGACCCTCATTCAACAAGAGTTGTTCTGGTCGAAGCTTTTGAAAGAATATTACCACCGTATCCTGCTGAGCTTTCCGCACGAGCCGAAAAATCTCTTAAAAAACTGGGGGTAGAGGTGCTTACTTCCAGTATGGTTAAAAAGATCAGACCAAATGAAATTCTAATCAATGATCAGAAAGTTGCAGCAGGTAATATTTTCTGGGCCGCGGGCAATGCAGCTTCTCCTCTTTTACAAACGATTGGCTGTGAATTAGATAAAGCGGGTAGGGCAATTGTCAATTCTTATCTTCAGTTACCTGAAAATGAAAATATCTTCATTTTGGGAGATTGTGCGAATTTTACTACAAAAGATAAAAAAGTCTTACCCGCTGTTGCCGGGGTTGCAATTCAGCAGGGCAAATTCACTGCAAAAAATATTTCCTACTCCCTTAAAGATCAAAAATTGCGACCGTTTGAGTTTCATGATAGAGGCACCATGGCTACGATTGGCCGGGCATCTGCAGTTGCACAAATTGGTAAACTCAAATTCCACGGACTCACCGCATGGTTGCTCTGGTCGGTTGTACATGTCATGTATCTCATTGGTTTTAGAAATCGGGTAGCTGTTATGTCAAACTGGGTGTGGAGTTATCTTACAGACAAAAGATCCGTTCGTTTGATAACGTATCAGTAGAGTCGGGTCCGGATTTTTACCCTGGCTAGAGCAGTTATTTTACAGTTGACCGCACCACTTTTAATCATTGATTAGCTTGATGAATTATAAACGTCTTATCAGACTTGCAGGAAATCTATTATTATTTTCGTTGCTTACATTCATTTCGACTCAATGTTCCACAAGTCTGCGTCGTTTTCCTGCAGGAACGACCAGTGTTGATATTTCAAGTCGAAACATCCTTGTGGTTGCTTACGATAACGCATTGAATAGTGGTCTAGCTGAGAAAGGTTTCGCCGGCGGTGTAGCAAATGCAGCCGGTACAATCAAAGTACTACCGACGGTTCCAGATTCCCTGAAAGGGGTTTCGTCTGCTTTTGCGGGATATGGACTGAACAACAATGGCGCAGTGAACACGTCAGATTCTAAAATGGCTTTGATCAATGAAATTGTCGCACTTTCCAGTGGAATAGGCAGTAATTTTGATTATATTCTGATTGCTTCGATCGAACCGGGCAACAACAGCGTCTTACTGCCAACGGTTAAGACGGTTCGTTATCTCGCTTCTCTTTATGATGTAAACAATCGCAGAGTTGCAGCAGCAGTCGAAAGTACCGGTCCTTTACCGGGTACCGGCGATGCAGGGGTAGTGACTGCTGCCGGTAAATCATTGGTCAGTAAATTGCTCACTGGCCAGTAAAAAATTATTGTTTTAGAGAAGAATCAAATAGTCTTTTTATAGAATTTTATAGAATTGAACAGTTTAAAAGGTACCGGCTTTCATTGAGTACTGTCGTTGTCTAAACTAATTTTTTATATACATCGAAGACTGTATTCACTGTTTTTGAAATGATCTTGTCTGTAAATTGTTCACCATATGAAAACCGGATTACAGAAAGAGCTTTCTCTTCGTCATAACCCATAGCCAAGAGGCCCGGTGAAGCGGTACGGGAATTCGATTTGCACGACGTGCCAGTTGAAACTACGATTTCGGCTCGGTCTAAACCCATTAACAAAAAGTCAATCGAAACACCGGGGATAAGGACGAGCGTGGTGCCTGGTAATCGTTTGTATTCCGCAGCGACAATTTCAAATTCCGCAACCTGCGAAAATTTTTCACCCAACATTTTTTCAAATAGTCTGGTATTTTCCTGAATTATAGTTATGAAATTATTTCTCTGAAAACGGTTTTGCAATGCGAGGTTCATAGAGACCATAGCTTGAAGGTTCACTGTCCCGGGACGCAGGCTTTGCTCCTGGTTCCCCCCGCCATATAGTCTCAATACTTCTCTTTTTGCAGAGAGGTCATCTTGTGGCAAAACTAGCAATCCACCCCCTAGCCCTGCACCAAATTTATGGCCGGCGATAGAGATAAAGAGTCTTTTATTGTATATTGTTGAGAAAAAATTTGACGGAATAGCAGGAGTTCCTGCCGGATGCATTTTTGCAATAGATTGTGAGGCATCTGCCAGAAGGTATACATTTTTATTTTCTCGAAAAGCTTCACAGTATTGATCAAGAGGCCACAGCAGACCTGTTTCATTATGAGCATGCATGATCGCGAGCAAAACGATACCATTATGTTCTCTTATGGAATTATTTATATCTTGCAGGTCAGGTTGTAGCTTTTCATCGAGAGAAATTATTTTCAAGTCTACATTTTCAGAATCAGATTTTTGCGCCAGCCGCATATTTTCAATAACAGACGGATGTTCGAGTTGGGTATGCAATAAAAGCAATTTTTGTCCTGTTTCTTTTGCCTCCTGCAAGATCATCTTGACAACAATTGCATTGGCCTCACTGGCAGAGCCGGTTAAAATAACCCGGTCAGCATTTAATGATAATTTCTGGGCAAGTTGCTCCCGATGATAAGCCAGCAGTCTGGCAGCTGTCTGCGATAATCCCGAGCGACCTGAGGTATTGCCGAAATGTTGCAGGTAGATTTCTGTGGCTTCGAGAACAGCTGCCTTATCAGGGGGATGACTTGCATTATAATCGAGGTAAATCATGCATTTTCCAGAATAAATTTGAGACGCAGTATTTTTCGATAGTCAAGCTGGTCTCTGTAAATTCCGTCGCGTAAAATATTTCTAACAATTGCCAGGGCTTTGTCCCGTTCGCCAGCCCGCCAAGCCGATTCAGCTAAAACATACACATAATCAGGTTCTCTCGAAAGGCCTTCAATATTTAAATAAAAAAGTTCTTCGAATATGATCTTTGCTTCTTCACGGCTTGACGACCGTACAATTTGCAACTGGGTAGCCAGGTATTTTTGCAGATAAGACCATTTTCCATGCATTTCAAATGCTTCTTTCGACTTACGCAATAAGATTTGGAGATTTTCGGTTTCTACACTCAAACGATTAAAAAATTTAGCAGACACCTGCAGATATTCAGGATTTTTCTCCAGTTCCATAAACAATCGAATTGTAAGTTCTTCTGACGTTGGTACCAGATTCCTTGCTTCATAATCTGCTCGAACCTGTATTTCTGTTTTATACTCCAGATGGTCCAGGGCTCTCTGCCAGTCAGACGCAACCGATGGCGGTCTACAGATGGCCCGATACAACTGGGCTCGTAAATCAATGACCGCCGGAGAAACCGGATATTTTTGCAGAGCAGCATACAGATAATTCTGGTCAATTTCCAGCAGCTTATCACGAAAATCAGTGAATTTATCTTCCCCGACTGCATAGTCAAAGGGCCGGGCATCCATCTGTGAAGAATATCTAAGATGACGTTTTTTCAGTTTTTCACGGGTAACCCAGTCATTTTTTGCGCCTCCCGTATTAGTCAAAGGAGGGCAAAAGAGATGTAAATCTTCCCAAAGATAGTGAACAGCTTTCAATGATTCAGGTGTAAAATGCTCAGCGGGCTTGCCTTGCAGAGAAACAGCCGAACGTAAGTATTCCTGGGCCGGAATTTCATATGTATCAAGTGCCAGATCTGCAATCTCTTCAAGTCCACCTGAATAGAATAGCAGTGCTGTCTCAGCATCTGCAGAAAAAATTCCGTTATCCCAGGTAATCGGGTCATCATACACATTTCCCGAGAAATTTCTGAGAAAGTAATTGAAAATTCCCATGCGTGCTCGAAAAATAATCGCAAAAATAAGAACACTAAGCAGCAAAAGCAGGCCGCTTCTCGCATAAAGATTGCTCCAGATATCTTTCCAGACCTGCATAGTTCAAGCATCGCTTGCGTTTTGCAAGGTCAAGACTTTAACGATTGTGTTAAGAACTCAGGGAATGGAACTGGTTTCATCTCTTCTGCTGTCTTCATGTTAGCGCGCCGAGTAGAACCTTCTTCGTGCATCTTTTCTGCTTCGGTAATCAGTGTATCATCGGGCCGTTTACCAGGCTGCATGACTGCATGAACTTTTTTAAGAAACTCAATTCGTTGATCAGAATACCAGAGTAAGCGCGCTTCCCTTTTAGTGATAAAACTTTCATGCTCAAAAATATCAACAAAAGTCATATTAAAATATCTTTTGAAAATATCTTCCCGAATCAAGAGTCGGCCGGGTTCACATTCTTGTGTGCGCTCAATATTTTTTCGGGTTTGTGCTGCAGAGTTCCCCCCCCCGGGAGAAACCCATCGAGAGTCAAACGGGGCAAATTTACAGAATGAATCTATCCAATCGTTGATCATATCCAGAATGCGGTCCCAGCGATCTTCAATAGCCGAATAGCGGGCAATGTCGGGGGCAAACTGCCATTCAATTTTTTGCCTGGTGATTTCCCATTCAACAGGATCAGGGTAGCCGAATGCAGATCGATCGCACAACTGGGTGTATGCAGTCTTCATCTGTTTGTACATTCGAACCTGTACAGGTAAATGCATCAATTCATAACAGTAAATGTCATAGTCGATGGTGGGTCCCGCATGGGGTGAATCCATCCCCAGAAAAACGCCTTGTTCTTCACATGTTTTCAGGAACATTGGGTAAGAAAGGCCAGATTTCCCCAGATCAACAACTTTCTGCACAACCGGAACAATATGGGCATGTGCGGGTTCTGCCTTTAAAGTTGCCAGAGCATCTTCATAAGCTTTCAGTGTATTTTGCATCAGTTGATCGCTCGAAGATTCTGCGCTTACTGACTGGGCAGCACTGGCAAGAGCCTGCCCGTAAAAGTTACTGAAGTCGGTAAATAAACCATCTACACTCAGTTTAGTACTAAAAGATGCAACATCTTCCATTTGCTGTGCAAGTGATTCCATTTTGGCCAGTACTGCAAAACATTGTTTGGCCGCTTCAGATTCATTGTTCTTATCTTTAAGTTCCCGGGCCATATTGCGAAATGTGCCGAGTATTGCATCGACCATACCTGCATCGACGGGCATTATTTTAACCCCCGATATTTTTTATGGTCTTCTATGCGCTGTTTGACAACTTCATCTGGAACGGGTATTCGCCTGCGGTGTCTTTCTTCCCAGATTAAATCATAATTGAAGACCCAGTTGGGGTCATACTGCCGTGCATTGGGCAGCACCGATTCTTGCCAGTCTGATTTTCCTTTTTCAAGTTCTGAATCAACATAACGTTTCTGTTCATCCTGCCATCTATCAGGAACCTGTGCTCTCATTGCTACTTCAATATTTTCAAGTGCCGTAAAGTCAGAGTAAAAATGATCTGTAAATTCATCAATACTGATTTCTACCATATTCTTCTGCATCAATTCATTGCATCGAGTTGTAATCTGCCCCTCATTTTCAAAACTGTCTACTTCAGCGAGAATTGATTCACTTCCCTTTGCCCGAATAAATTCTTTGATGTCTTTCAAATGTTTAAGACGCGCGCTTTCCCGGTCTTTGACAAGTGCGATTGCATTTTTAATATTCAGTTTACCGTTAAAAAATTTTTCCTGATATTCCTCTTTTGTCTTTGCATCGCGCATGAGTTCATACAGTGCTTTTTCTGTTTGGTATGTATTTGTGTACATAGGGTTATTTTCATACTTCTTCATTCGCACTTCATAGTACTCTGTATATTCTTTCTGATTTTGATCCATGATTGTATCCTCTTTAATTATGCAATATTCAGAGCTATTCCGCGTCGTAAATCTGTAAAGTTGAATTTTTAGCAGGAATCAAATTCAATTTTGTGTACATTAGCGAATTCGGCAAACTTTGATATTTTAGTATATCATTGAAGCCTATATAACTGTAGAGTAGTTGACTGCACGGCAACTTGCAGAAATCTCTACCATGCCTCAAAAAGAAAAGAAAGTAATTATCTCTGCCGCGTCTGGTTTTATCGGTCAGAATCTTTCCCGTCACCTCACGATGAGAGGCTATACTGTAATCGGTCTTTCCCGTTCAGCGAAAAACAATCTTGCAGCCTGTGATTATTATTCTGCTCAAAGCTGGCTACAACACATAGATGGGGCTTATGCTGTGATTCATCTTGCCGGTGAAAATGTAGCTGGCGGGCGCTGGCGGGAGTCAGTCAAAAAAAGGCTAATCGATAGTCGTGTTCAGACAACCCGGGCATTATGCGATGCAATTTTATCAGCGAAAAAGAAGCCCACCCAGGTTATTCTGGCATCGGCAATTGGTATTTATGGCGACAGAGGCAATGAAACCCTGGATGAACAATCGGCCCCGGGTAAAGGGTTCCTGGCCGAACTTGGTGAACAATGGGAATCGGCTTCAAGCGCTTTGCAGAAAACAAAAGTCAATCGAACGCTGTTCCGAATTGGAGTGGTACTGGGTAATGACGGGGGCTTCGTTGAGAAATTGAAGTTACTGATGAAATTAGGGCTTGGTGGTCCGCCCGGTAATGGAAACCAGTATATGTCCTGGGTGCATTTGGCGGATGTACTTTCCAGTTTTCAATTTGCTCTCGACAAAAACATTTCTGGCATTTATAACCTTACGGCTCCGAATCCCGTGACTGCGAGCGAACTATTTGCAGCGTGGGGCAAAGCCCTGCATCGACCGGTTTTTTTGCCGGCACCTGCTTTCGCTTTAAAAATGGTATTCGGACAGATGGCCGATGAGGTTCTACTTGCCTCTGCCCGAGTGATACCCAAATCTCTGCTCAAGGCGAAGTTTAACTTTCAGTATCCTCTGATTGAAAGTGCCTTTGAAAGTATAGTAACAGAAGATAAAAATTAGTTTTGGGATTCAACAACAACGAAGTTGAGGTCATCCGCCAGATTCTTATTCATCTCATGCAATCGGTCACTCATTGCCAGTAACTCTGCTGCATGTCTGGCCGATTTGAACTTTTTTGAAAAATACTGTTCATCGAGCATTTTACCGTCTTCCCTGCGCATGGCCAGGTAACCATGACTGAACGCAAGCAGGCGCACTGAGGGTTCTTTGAGTTTGATAATTTTTGTTTCTGCATGTTGTTCAACCGGCATACCGATTGCCGCGTGGGTACGGTGCAGACTGACCGTACTTTTGTTTTTTAATAAAACCGGGGGATGCCCATACGAAACATAGTGCAACTCGCGTTTTGCAACATCGATCGTCAGAGAAATTGCACTGATAAAATGACCAGTCAGAAGTGGTCGTAAAGTCTGCAGTGCCTGTATTGATTCCCTGGGGTTTTTCTTTTCTGTCTCAAAGTGGGCGTGAATTAACGTTTGAACAAGAACCGAAAGTACCGATGAGGTCAGTCCCGTTCCTGAAATATCATACATGAACAGACTCAATGAATTATCTTTATGCTTTTTGTATAAAACTCCGTCACCGCTCAATCGAAATGCCGGTCGTGAATTCTTCCAGATGACCCAGTGCGGTAAAACACTGCTTACCGAAGGTGCTAAAATATTCTGCATTTGACGTGCCTCTTCTATCTGGCGATGCAGTTGAGAATAATATTCTCTCAATTTACCGCGAATTGCATTTTCCTGCAGCAGTTTTTCACAACGTTCTAAGAGTTCATTGATATGATATTTTGCCGACAAAGAACTCTCTTCAGGAAATTGAGAGTCAATAAAGATTCGAGGTGTATACCTCAGAACCGGTATCTCATTCAGTTTGGCAAGTGTTGAGTGTGGGGCTCTGGCTAGAATAATCAAATCAGGAGGATGTCGAGTACCGTTTCTCAGAAATGCAGAGAAACTCGGGAATGTAATCGTATTGTAATACAGGTTCAGTTCTTCTTGTGGGTCGGGAAGATCTTGATCAGGCGGGTATGGCAAAAGTGCCACTGTCGGTAGTGCATGTCGATTGCTCATTAAAGCGGCATTGGCTTGCGTTTCGACCAGCGAGGTTAATGTATGGTAAGGTTCCCAATTTGGCTGGGAAGTTTTCTTTGTGCCTTGTGGCAAGGCTGGTAACTGTATGCGAAAGCGGGTTATACGCTCGGGCCGGCTTTCGACGTGTATAGATCCATTGTGCATTTTTACAAAATCTTTTACGAGGGAGAGACCTATCCCTGTGCCGCCTTTGGCATTGACTGCCCGGTGATAGCGATTGAAAACTTTTGGTAAATCACTGGCAGGAATTCCTTTGCCCTGGTCGGTGATGTCGAGAATTATTTTTGATTTTTGCTTGCGTATTGCGACTGAAATTGTTTTATTTTTGCGGTTATATTTTACAGCATTCGACAGCAGGTTATTGACAATCTTCTCAAATTTTTCAAGATCAAGAATTGCCATTATTTTTACATTCGGAAAATCAGTTCGAAATTTCATTCCATGAGCTTCAATGGCTCCGGCATACAGATCACAGATTCGGTTAACAATTTCGACAATATCGTGAGGCTGGCCATGAAATGTTTTTTTACCGGCATCGAGGCGGGAGATATCGAGAATGTTTGAGATGATACCGATGGTGCGATAGGTTGCCGCCCGTATTTTTTCGAGTTGTCTTTTCTGGTGTACACTCAGGTTATTCGAATTCTGTAACAGAGTTTCTAACGGTATTGTGATTAGAGACAATGGGGTTCGAATATCATGTGTCATATTGGCGAAAAAAGTTCGTATATCGCGTTCCCGTTGTTTGAGAGTTTTATTTTTTTTATGCAACTCACGGGTATGTAATTTCACCTGCTGCGACAGTACCTTGTTCAATTGATCTTTTTCATGGGCCTTTAACAGGTTGAAGATATGTGCAGTTGCATCTGATTCAATAAGGCGCAAATAGGTTTCTATTAAAATGTAATCCTGTGAAGATGTTATCCCTGCCAAGCTGCCAAAATTCTGTTCGAAACCCTGAATATTGAGGTAGAAAAAACAATCTTGTTTCGAAAAGGAATTTTGATCGAGCAGCTTTTCTGTAAAAATAAGGGGTAGATCATAAAGACCCTGAAGGCTATTCAGCCTCACCAGCAGATTATCTGATTTTCGGGCTCTCAAATAATCGGCGATATCTTTCAGTCTCGTATTGGTTGAAATCTGATGCTTATGCTCCAGACTGGTCTGTAGGTAAATATACAGATCCTTTATTTGAAATTCCCGGTCAAAAGAACGCTGGTAACCTTCACATAATTCGGGCAGGTTCTGGGGGTTACCTCGATGCAAATGCAGACTCTTGAGCAGATTTGCTGCACGCTCTGTTTCTTTGTGACGTTTAGCAATCTTTTTCAGTAAGATCAGATCTGTGATCAACAGTCCAGACAACGTGCAATAGAAAATAAAAGCCTGGTCAATCAGTAGAATTATGAGCGTGAAAAGTAAGTGCAGAAAAAGGTTTAAAAGAAAAACTTTGCTTTTTTCTAAAAGATAAAAAGCAACAGCAAACCCAATCGTAAGCCCGCATATACCATATGCAGACTCAAAAGGCATGCCTTTTCCTTAGAGGGCGTTTACCACCTTTGACCATTTTATCTTGAGGGGTTCTTCTTTAAAATCTTTTGGTACCGGGTAAGCGAGGGCCTTCTGTATGCGTTCATTGGTATCCGGGTGGGTGCTGAAAAACTGCAATGATTCAGGCAGGTCAGCTTCATACTCTTCTGATAATCTGCGGAAAAAGGTGGCAAGATTACGAGGATCAATTTTAGCTTTTAACAATAACTCTAAAGCAAATTCATCTGCATCTTCTTCCTGGGATTGATCGAATGTGTTGCCCGCCATCATTGACGCTGCCTCATTGATCACTCTTGAGTCTCCGCCGGTAAGAATTATTTTGATTACTTCAAGGCCAAGCTTGACCACCATCCGTTTGATAATATGCTTTCGTTCGATATGACCGATTTCATGGGCAAGAACGGCTGCAACCTCTTCGGGGGTCTCAGCGAGTGTAAGCAATTCAGAATGAACAATAATATAGCCGCCAGGTAATGCGAACGCATTGACCATTTCATTATAAACGGGAATAATTTTGTAAGTAAATTCAGAATCTTGAATTGCATCTGTCAATCGCTTCTGAATCTGAATTAATGCTTCATTGACAACTTTAGAATTTACCTTTTTATTATCAGTAATCGCGTCTGCAAAAAATTTCCCAAGTTTTTCCTGATCTGCAATTGAAATTTCAGGCAGTATTTTCTGGGGGCTGCAGGGCGCCATCGAAAAGAAGGCCCAGATAACACCAAGAAAAGCAATGAAAATCAGAAACTCGGCAAATATTTTTTTAGATGGCATTTAGAATGGTGGTTTGTTGATACTTGCAGAGCTGTTTTCATCTTTTTCCTGATAAGCCCAGTGATACGAAAGTTTGCCAAAAAATACAAAGTAATACATTTCACCTTTGTTCGCTTTTACAGCCGCAATAATCGACAAAACAGTATAGATAAGATTGAAGATAAAAACCATGGCAAGGAAGCCAAAGTAAGCTTTATTGAACCCAGACTCTGCAAACACATTGCGAAACGTCCAGAAAATAACGCTGGCGTTCAAGATACTTACAAACACCTGAGAGAGCATTGACTGCAAAGAGTGAAATTTCACAAATCGGGATGATTTGCGGTTGATCATATAATAAATAAAAGCAGCGAGCAGGTTTATTAAAGGCAGCGGAAGTCCTATTGCCCATGCTGCAAACATCATGAGGTAAGAGCCCATCGCATCTTCACGTTCTTTCTTTGGTACTTCTTCGGGAGCAGGTAGCGGTGCGTAACTTACTTCTGGCATAAATTTTCCTGAATTTTGATGTAAGGTAGAATAGTTTGAAATTGCCGGGTCGATAAACCCGGCATTCTCAAACCGTTTAAGTTTATTCTTTGCCGTTAAAAGGAGGGTATTCATCTGTCATGTTTGCCATGTACAGATTTACTCTTGTTGCCCAGCGGATATTCTCAACCTGAAAGTTAAACCAGTTTTCAGGATAATTTCCTGTGAACAGTACAACATACCAGGTAATCATTTGCAGAATCGCGCCCCAGATTTGACGAAACATTAGTACAAACATATGTGGCAGCAGCACGTAGAAAAAACCAAAAAAGGTTTTCAACAGCAGTTTGCCGCGGCTAAGTTCTTCAGGATATGGAACTTCTAATGTAATTGCAGGATCTTCTGAATCAATACCAAACGCTGGGTAACCATCAAGCATATTTGACAGTCGTGCATTCAGTCTCAGATTCCATTTTTGTAATTTTACCTGGTATTCGAACCAGCTTTGCGGGTATTTACCGGTGAATAGAATCACATACCATGCGATCATACCGAGTATTGCCCCCCACAGGCCGAAAAATGCCAGTAAGAACAGGTGAGGTATACCAATATAAATTAGCCCGAAAAATGTTCTTAGCAGTAATTCACCACGTGAATAACTTTCTTGTCTTTGAATGTTTAATCTCATACAGGAAATCTCCTTTTTTTTTATTGCCGCTTATTTTAGGTTTTCTGCTCAAACGTTCTAATGTTTTGCAGAAATATTTTAGCGCAGTTCACATTCTTCGAAAGGTGTAATAACTTTCGACAAATGTCTGTCGGAAACTAAAAAAACCTGACAGGAATGCAAGAAATATTTTTTTACAGCAAATAAAAATTAAAAATTTCTTGTGCAGTGAACAACAGCTTGACTGTGCGTTTACTTGAAAAGATTTCGCGTATGCAGCATTCAGAACAGAGTGATAAAAAGATATGGGGTGGCCGTTTTACCGAAAAGCCATCGAGTATCGCTGAAGAAATCTCTGAATCAATAAGTTATGATCATCAATTATATCGTGAGGATATTGCCGGGTCCCGTGCCCATGCCAGAATGCTGGCCGCTCAAAATATAATTACCCCTGAGGCCTTGCAGAATATTCTCAATGGGCTTAAACAAATTGAATCTGAAATTGAAGCAGGGCAAATGACTTTTTTGGCTTCACTCGAAGATATTCATATGCATATTGAATCTCGCCTCACCCAGCTGATTGGTGATGATGGTAAACGATTGCATACCGGACGCTCCCGTAATGATCAGGTGGCAACCGATACGCATCTTTATCTCAAAAAAGTTATTAAACAACAGTCTGACCTACTGCATTCTCTGCTGCAATGCATATTAGATCTGGCAGAAAAAAACCGGCATGAATTGTGGGCAGGGTATACTCATACCCAGATTGCACAACCGGTGAGGCTCGGGCACTGGCTAATGGTCTGGTTCTGGGGATTCTTGCGCGATGCACGGCTTTTGAAGCTCGTTTTCGAAGAAACCGATATTTCACCTTTGGGAGCGGCAGCAATGGCAGGTGCAAACTATCCCATTGACCGTGAGATGACTGCTCACGACCTCGGTTTTTCAGAAGTTTATCAGAACAGTATGGATGCAGTTTCAGACCGCGATTACCAGCTCTCGTATCATTTTTTCGTAACCAGGCTTTTTCTGCGTACTTCCCGTTTGTGTGAAGACTTGATTCTCTACTCAACCGCTGAGTTTGGTTATGTAAAAATGGGAGATGCGGTAACCACGGGCAGTTCGATCATGCCGCAGAAAAAAAATCCGGATATTGCAGAATTGCTGCGCGGAAAAAGCGGCAGGGTAACCGGAAACTTTATGGCTCTCCTCGTGAATCTGAAATCACTGCCGATGACGTATAATCGTGACCTGCAGGAAGATAAGGTCTATTTATTTGATTCTGTCGAGCAGGTAAACCAGGCTCTTCTGGGGCTCAACGAAATATTGAAAAACATTCAGTTTTTTCCCGAGAAAGTAAAGCTCAATCTGAATCGAGGTTTTGCGCAGGCGACAGATATTGCTGACTATCTGGTAAAAGAATACAAGTTGCCATTTCGGGAGACGCATGAAATTGCCGGGCGGCTGGTTGCGCTGGCAGAGTCGCAGCAAACGACATTAGATAAACTCTCCCCCGTAGATATAAAATCAGTGGTGCCAGAAGGCATTGTTCTGCCTGCTGATCTATTCGAGGTAGAAAAATCTCCGGAACGCAAAAACGGTACCGGCAGTGTTAATAAAGAGGCGATCAACAAGCAAATTCTCTCAGCCCGCGAGAAATTGAAATCTATGTTCACTTGAATTCGGCCAATCAACCGTAATCAGACTGCTGGTCTTTCCCGATCATTAAATGGGAAATCCCTGCCACATGAAAAAAAAATTGCCGTTTTTTCTAATTTTTTAGTCTATTATATAAGACATTTTAAGGAGGAAACATGAATTTGAGAATTCAGTATTTGAAAAGCTTTTTAATAGTATTTGCAGCAGCAGTATTCTTAGGGGCGGGGTTGGCTGCTCGTCCGGTGACTGCCGGTGATGTATTTAACCAGTTACTGGTGCGCCATCATCAAGAGATGCAAAAACTGATGACTACCAGAACCATGTCGCCTTTCTTTTTAGATGTATCTTTCAACAATGAGGCACAGGTAAAAAGACTGCTGCACTCGGTGAGTCATGGTAAAAGCGGTTATATGCAAATGAGTTATACCTCATACTCGAATTTCAATGGTGACCGTCGATTAGTGAATGTCTCGATTCTGCGAAACGGAGACCAGGTCAAGTTGATGAGAACGACAAATGACAATGGTCAGCTGTTGAAAGCTGTGTATGATTTCAATGCGTCTACCGGTGAGCTAAAAACGGATGCATTTGCGAACCAGGAGCGTGTGCAATCTGGTAAATATTCGATCTGATTTCATTGGTTAATCTCTGAAAAAGTCCCGTATGAACTTTTTCAGAGACTCCTTAGATCAATAGGTTAGAGAGCGTTGAGTCTGAACGAACCTTTCTCGAACAAGAAACCAGGGAAGACCGGCTCTCTTTTAAATAAAGCGGCTAGGGCTACAGAGCTGCTTCACCAGCCATTTTCGAGTGTTGGTAAACGTCAACAAATGTCAACAATTCATATTGACCTCGAGTACAGATTGCAGTTTCTCCCGACGGAGTATCTGGCTATCCAGGTTTAAAACCATTTGTGAACTGCTAATGAGTCAAAATAAAAATATTGACGGTAGCGTCATAAATGACGATATTGTCACTTATGAAAGTAAGAGTCAATAAACAGAATTTTGAAAACGGAGTACCCCATTACTGGGCGGGAGATTTCACTCTGCAAAATCATGTTCTCAGTACACTGAGTCATATGTTTCCCGATGGCGAGAGATTCTTTATGCGGGCCGTAAAACGTTTTGCCGATGCCGCAGATACCCCGCAGATGAAGCAGGAAGTCAAAGCCTTCATGGGGCAAGAGATGCAGCATGGTCTGGCACATGAACGTTTCAATGCAGAACTGCAAAAAACAATTGGCTCAATGGACTGGTTCATGAAGCTGTTTACGATTCCCACGTTCGAGTGGCTGGAACCCTGGATCACAAATGATCTCGGTACCGGGCATAAATTCTGTCTGTCGGTAACCTCAGCGGCTGAAAATCTTACAGCCGGGTTTGCAGAAATGATCTTCCA
>JAGRNJ010000062.1 GCA_020440825.1 Leptospiraceae bacterium
GTTCACAAATAAATATGTTTCAGAAAATAACCCAAAGCGAAAGAAAGAGGCCCGCTTCGGGGGATTCGAGCTTGAACTCCAAAGGTTAAAAATTGATCATCATTTGATCAGGCCCGGAACTCCCGAACTAAATGGAAAAATTGAGCGCTTTAATCAGACAATCAAACGTGAACTTGGTCGACATCTCCGCCAAGGAATGACCCTAAAAAATATCGTTGAGAAGGTTGCCTGGTACGAAAATTATTATAACAACCGTCGACCGCATACGGAACTAAATGGGTTGACGCCTCATGAAAAATTCTATGGAAAAAGGTTAGCAAGACAGGCTGCGTAGTGTCACCAATCTATCTGGGTTCTACATAGTCTGCAATCTGTCGTCTATAAAGGTCTAAACTGTTTTTTGCAATACCAGAAAATTACTCGCATACCCAAACAGAAATCAGTTTGCTGCTATCAGCATCTGTGGGTAAAGGATTCTTTTTCCATTCTGTAAAAATTTTCGGGTTTTTATTGAGAAGGGCATATGCTTTATCATCGACCAGTCGATCTCCCATCTTGTACATTATACGGTTAAGGTCTCTGGCATTCAAATTATATTGATTATCTTTCTGAGTATACTTGCCATAGATGTAATGTTCGCCATCGCCAGAATTTGATGCAATTTCATAGAAGGTTTTATCATCTAATAAAACTAGGCTTGCATAGTATGAGTCACTTTCCAGAATAAAATTATTTCGATCTGAACAATCCCCTGCCCAATGAATTTTAGCTTCAGGAGGAACATATGCCAGAAAGCCGTTTCCGTTGTTAAATTTTCTGTCACTTTTGAGGCCATTGAATGCGAACCCTGTTGTAGCATTGTATGAAATCTCATACCAATCACCGGGAATGCCATTGATCGTTTCTGAATGCCGGGGAAAGGAATCATTTACAGTGACTGCTTCTGCATAGGGAATAGTCAGCAGAGGTTTCGATTCGGTAGAAGGTTCTGTGCGCAAACGAAGGCCAACTTTTACTGTGACATAGCGAATTTGTTTCGTAGTTTCTGTTTTTTCAGTATGTATATTGAGTTCATTCGCAGAATCAGGTTCAAAAGATGAGTTGTCAGATTTTTCACGACATGAGGTACTCAGTAAAGTTATGACGATTGCAATAACGATCAGCTGCTTATTCCAAGAATATTTTTTCATCGAAGTACATTTTTCAAGCAAAGAATCATCGTCAATTGAATTCTGTGCTGGTTGCATCGATCAAGTTTAACCTATCCCGTTCTGCCGGTGTTTATCGGCCTGCCTACAGATTACCTTTAAAGTAAATTTCTGCGGTGCAGCTCTGATTCTAATTTGTACGCCGATGTGAAAATAATGCCATCTATACCGAGCTGCATTGCGGCTTCAATATTTTCGGGCCGGTCATCTATAAACAGACATTCAGTCGGCTTCAGGTTAAATTTTTCAAAAAGATGAAGATAGATTTCTGGTTCGGGTTTCATCAGTTTTATTTGTGCAGAAACAACGCTGCCGACTGACATCTGCAAGGTCTCTGAGATTTCATATAACTGCTCGAAAGGTTTTTCCTGGAAGTTGGTCAGTAGATAGATTGGGTATCCGTCAGCATGCAATTGCCTATACAAATTATGACTCTCAGATAGAACCGGCAAATGATAGACAAAGTTTTGCAGTAGATAAATCACTTCAGCATAACAATCTCTAATTCCAGAAATATTGGCAATTCTTTCTGCTGCATACTGCTCTGATACTACCCCCCTGTCAAGATCGAGCCACAGAGGGGTATCAAACAGATGCTGCAGATACAGTTCGTGAAAGCAAGATTCAGGTAAAACCGATTTTACCAGTTGTTCAGGAACATAATCGTACAGTACCCTGCCGATATCAAAAATAATTGTTGAGATTGGGTTCAAAATTACTTTGCTTTTTCCGGTTTAGTATTCAGTCAGAAATTCCTGAAAAAACTTCTGACTTTCATTGGGAACCAAAATTTGACGAATAATATCTAAATCTGTGTACGCAAAAAATTGGCAGAGATAAGACTATCTTCTCATGCCCAGAGCAGCTCCTGCACAATAGCCGCCTTTTCCGTCAAAGGTAAAAACGAGGGAATATGTGCCAGTGGCTGCCGCACGGTATTCAGCAGTCTGTGAGTAATTCCCATTCTTGAAGTTGCTGACTAACTCTTTGCCTCTTGAGTCTTGCAGTGAATAAATCAAACCTTTAGCAGAAGTTAATGCAACGGTATAGATTGTGTTTTTTGACATTATCAAAGAGTATTTGAACACCTTCTTGGCACCATCTCTGCCATTTAAATGATAAGACTCTATAGCTGTAATGTTTTTGCTGAGAGCAGCCTTTGCCTTGTTTACAAATATTTTGGTATCGCATTCAGCCCAGATATTGCTCATAAAAAGAGAGTAGAAAAGAAAACTAAAAATTGAGATTTGTATTTTTTTCATAATAATCCTCTTGGTAAATTTGTTCCTGTCATTTTGACCGAATCCTGTCTCTGGTAAAGTTAAATAAATTGCATTAATCTTTTTAATAACACAGTTATCTGTGATTCTGTATAAACTGTCTTCATTCTCTTTTTCTTTACTCTTTATTAACTGGTATTGAGGCTGGTTTGTGAGTACAGAATATGAGTTTATTTCTTTTGAGAAAAAAGGTTATGTGACCCATATTGGTCTTAACCGGCCTGAAGCGCGCAATGCAATGAATACCAAAATGCTGCAGGAATTTGCCATGGCATTAACGCAGTTTGAAGATGACCCCGGGAGTCGCTGTGCTCTTATCTTTGCGCATGGCAAGGCATTTACCCTCGGGCTTGAACTTGATGATGTCTCAGAAGCCATCCAGTCTCGAAAGGGGTTACTGCCAGAAGGGACACTTGACCCCTGGGAAGCCGGGAATGGGGCCAGTCGAATTCGTACCAAGCCAATTATAGTAGCAGTGCATGGCTTTTGTCTCACCTTGGGCATTGAGCTGATTCTGGCTTGTGATGTTTGTCTTGCTGCCCCCTCGACCCGGTTCGGGCAGGTAGAGGTGCAGCGTGGGATCATGCCATTTGGCGGAGCGACGTTCCGCTTTGTTGGTACCGCCGGCTGGGGCAATGCGATGAGGTATATGCTGACCGGTGATGACTTTAATGCAGAAGAGGCCTATCGCATGGGACTTGTACAGGAAATTGTAGAAAAAGATAAATTAATGGAACGGGCAAGTGAAATGGCGCAAAAGATTGCCGAGCAGGCACCTCTTGGCGTGCAGGCGACAATTGCTTCTGCCCGAAAGGCCCAGGTTCAGGGAATCGATGAGTGCAAAAAAGACCTGCTGCCCGAGATTCTGCGCTTAATGGCAACGGAAGATGCAAAAGAGGGAGTGCAATCGTTTCTGGAAAAAAGAAAAGCAAACTACAAGGGGAAATAATCATCAAGAAACTATGGCAATACTATGCGCTTTGCCACTCTCGCAGAATTCTGTAGATTCCCGGTAAACCTATTCCAGAGGCATTGCCGAAATGTTCTGTAAGTGTGAAGTCTTCATTCCCGGCAGTTATCAAAATTGCCAGCTCTTTCGTTTGAATTCCACGGGCTGACTTGTAAACATTCTTCAATTCGAGCTTATTAATCTGCTCCCGTTGCAGGCCGGTAATTTTATTGTAAAAATTTTGCAGTTCGATTTTGTCTGAATATAGTGTTACTTTAACCGGTTTTTTTCTACCGGGCAACGCAAGTGGCAATACCAGCAGAGCAAAAAATGTAGCGCATCCGAATATCACCAATAGTGCTTCGGTAACATTTTTCTGGGGTGGGGCTGTGACATATATAATGGCAAACAGACTATAAATAAAAGCAATGCTACCATAGAGATTTACCTGGAACCAGCGCTTTGCATTCAGTACATACGGGTATTCAATCTTTTTCTTTAGCAATGGCAATTTCTCTGTTAAAAGATTGTAGAGGCTTGCAAAGTCAGGTATCTTTCGGCTGAATGAAAGCTTATTGTCTTTCGTGTAAAAGGTGATCCCGCTGGGAAGGTTTCGATCAAATTCTCTGACCCGGATAATATCAGAAAAATTTAGTTTTCGAGTTTTCTTTCCTATGTGCAGTTCTATAAAATCTTTTTCGATTATAATTTGACCAGAGTGGCGAAAAAAGAAATAGAATCCGAAAAGCAAAAAAGGGAGCGCAGGCATAAGACCAAGAATCGGGGCATACCACTGCTCAAAACTGGTGTACCGAATACTCAAAATAAAACCAATGACTTCAAGAAATAGCGAAAGAAAAATAATAAGAAGTCCCGTATTTCGCAGCGCGGGTTCAAACTGAAAACTGGTTTTTTCGATGCCTTTCACTTTCTCTACCAGCAGAAAATTTTAACATGATTTAGAACTTCGACATTTTCATTGTTTGTCTGTTTTTGTGAGGTAAGTTCGCTGCCACCCCATTCGGTGCTCATGAGGTGAAGATGGTTCATTGCTCCCTTTTCTGCGCTATTCAGCAATGATTTTATTTGCGTTTGTAAAAACTGCAAGCCATCCGCATCACCATGAATCATCAGAAATTCATCTTTTTTGTCATATTCAAAAGTCAGCATATATATTCATATTATTCATAATCGATTTGTCAATCTTGTTTCTATTTATATCAGAATGTATTAACGTTGTATAATTTGTCTTGAAGACGAGAGCAAATAATTCACTGCGGTCTATGTTTATAGGACACTTCGCTGCAGGCTTGGCCCTTAAAAAGGCAGAACCAAAACTTTCACTCGGCTGGCTGTTTATTTCGGTACAATTATTAGATCTGATCTGGCCGGTGCTTACGTTAGCAGGGTTCGAAAAATTCGCGATTGCACCCGGCATTACGCAATTCACTCCGCTTGATTTTCAGCATTATCCTTACAGCCATAGTTTGGTTGCGTCGATTGGCTGGGGTGCATTACTTGCCATTTTATTTTATTTCTTTAACAAGAACAGCCGGGCGGCCGGGGTTTTATTTCTCGGCGTCACCAGCCACTGGGTTCTTGACTATATTACTCATCGGCCCGACATGCCCGTTCTTCTATCTGGCCCCAAGGTTGGGCTGGGATTATGGAATTCTTTTGCAGGAACAATGATTGTCGAAACCGGAATGTTTATCATTGGTATCTGGTGTTATTTGTCAGTGATTCGGTTTTCTTCAAAGGCTGCGAAAATTTCTTTTTGGGTGTTGATGACATTTCTGTTTGTTATCAATATTGGCAATGCCTTTGGCCCCGTGCCCCCGTCAGAGTCAGCAGTCAGCTACAGCGCATTAATGATGTGGCTGATTGTCATTTGGGCATTTTTTGTAGATCAAAACACTGTCAAAGCCTGATGCTTTTTCCGTTTATCGCAGCTTTTGCCATGTTCCCATTTTCACTTTTTTCATCAACAACCGATCATGTAGAAGTTCCTGTTGACAGGTATCTACGGTATTACCAGACCCGTAAAATCTATTCCTTTCTGGTTGATGTACGAGCAAAGAGAGAGTTTGAAAAAGGGCATCTGCCCGGTGCTGTAAATATACCATTTAACTCTAATGATTTCAAACATTCAGTTGAAGAGGCACTTCCTCACCAGCCGAAAGATGTATGGGTTTTGTTTGTCTATGCTGCAGATGAGAATCAAACGCAAGAATATAAGGCCGAACTGAAAAAGATTTATAACTCTCACAAAATGTTCTCAGGGCCTACTGCTTTGTACTACGTGCAGGGCGGGTATGAAGCTTGGGCAAAATTAAATCATGAAATGAAAGATTAACCTTGCTTTGATTTAATTCTCAACTCGAGGGTTGTAAGCTGTTGCGAGATCAGATACATCCTCGCCTTGTTTACGAATTGCAACCCGGCAGAAATCTTTACCAGAGGTTGATTGAGATTCAACGACAATTAGCTGCCCACCAAAGCTTTCGACTATGGCGCGATCAAATTCCATAAGACGCCAGCACGCAGCTGCATTTCCTGTGCCCCGCAATGGACAATGTAGGTGAATTTCGGCATAACCGGTACGTTCGTCTGAATCTGTCACGGGAAAGTGCTCTGCATCGGGCATAAGCCTTTGCCATTCTTTAGCCATTTGATCTGGGGTTTCAACTTTACTCTTTCCTTTAGCCCAGATGACTGAATTTGCAAGACTTCTCATGTAACCTTTTACAAAATCTTGAAGTGCCGGAAGCTGTGAAAGCGGACCGGTACTCCACAATGTTCCCATGAATATTGGGAAGTTATAGACTTTGGTGAGCAGTTCTTTCATGACGTCTAATGATTTATCAGAATTGATTTGTCAATAATTGTTGAATTAATTTACGAGGTTCGAGCTGGTCAAAATCGTGTTCGGGTCTAGACATAAAAAAATTCAATTATAAACCTATTGACATTAGAAGCTTTAATCATTCTTTTGAAGAAGTTAAACAAATTCTAAGGAGGTATTCTTCAATGGTAAGACATTTTAAATTAATGAAAATCTTTTTCTTTATAACACTGGTTTTTACAGGTTCTATTTACGCAGGTGACATCAAAAGTGTGGTTATTCATTTGGGTGATCAGAAGATAACAGCAGGCTTCGGTGGTGAGAGCCAACCAAGAGTTACATTACCGGCTGTTGTTGGTTATCCGAAGAGTCAAACGACCCGCCCTATGATGGGTATGGGTATGGGTATGAGTAGCCAACCGGTATTTGGTGACACTGCCCTGCAAAAAGCATCCCAATACAATTTAAGTTACGCCATGCAAGGCCGACAGGTAACGAATATAAAAGATTTTGAGAAATTGATGAATCATGTTCTTCGTTCACTGCTCAATGTTGAACCTGATGAAGTGAAAATACTTGTTTTAGATGCAGACTCTAAAAGTATGCGAGAGCAAGTAACCCGAATGTTCTTCGAATCTCTGGGAACCCGGTATCTATTTTTGATGAACCAGAATGTTAGCTGGCAGCAGGCTTCAAAAACCTCAGTAGATGCTGCATTTTATGAAATGTACTTTACCAAAGATGAATATGACGAGAACGGAGCATCTGCTATTCATGCGAAATTTCGCTGAAGTAGACTATTTTAGATTTTAATTTGGCTAAAAGGGACTTTGCCGATCGACTCACCACTTACCAGTTCAGTAGCTTTCTGTGCCATCCTCTGACCCCACCGCCCAGTATTACTCTCGCAACGCTGAGCGGCTGACTGAAGAGTATGATCGCGCGGGCCGTGCCTTACTTCCCTTTATAGAGAAAACCTGCCCCGACAAGTCGGCCCGCATTCTTGACTTTGACGAGGTATCGACAGTAATCTGCAACGCTAACAATTAACCGAGGCAATTCGGCTTGACTATTTAAGAGTATTCGTCACTATCATTCATGAAGTATTCCGTTGTCATAGAAAAAATATCTGACGATACTTTGCCCGAAGGTTATTACTATGCATTCATACCTGCCTTAGACCTGACAACTCAAGGTCTGGGTATCGATGGTGCAAAAGCGGCGGCCAAAGACCTTCTTGAACTCTGGATAGCAGAAAAGAAAGCCAATGGTGAAAAAGTGCCTGAAGAGAGTGAATCTTTCTTTTCGCAGTTAGAAGTTGCGCATGCCGTATAAGGCGAAAGAAATTCTTAGAAAACTTGAAAAGGCTGGTTTTGAGAAAAAACGTCAAAGTGGGTCTCATATTGTACTTCGGCATACAGATGGCAGGCAAACCTATGTGGCCATGCATCCGGGTGATGTGCCAACAGGGACATTTGGGAATATCTTACGGCAAGCAAAATTGACCGAAGATGAATTCAAAGGTCTTTGATTGTTATCCTGACCTGGTTAGGTACAAGGATACTACAATATAATATGTTCACAATGCTGCGCGGCTGGCAGAAGAATATGATCACGCGGGGGATGGCTTACTTCCCATTATAGAGAAAATCTGCCCCGACAAGTCGGCGCGCATTCTTGACTACGGCTGCGGCACGGGCCGCGACCTCGCTCGCCTTAGTAAGAGAGGCTATACCAATCTAATCGGCTATGATCAGAAATTTTAACGCACTGAAAAACTATTTACAGTGCTCTCCAATCATTAAATCGTTGCCAAGTACCAAGAATTTCTGATTTTTTTGGGTTATCAATTTATATGTATTGGTTTGATGTAGACAAGCATAAAAGTCCCCATTTTCATGTCAGATATCAAGGAACTGAATGGGTATATGATTTCAAAGGATCTCTGCTGGCCCGCAACATAAACCCGCGAGTTGATCATCTAATTAAAGAATGGTGCTCAATTCGCAGTGATGAACTCGAAACTGCTTGGCAGAGAGCAATTAAAGGAGAACCTTTACCGTGGATAGCACCGCTGAATTAATTATAAACGTACGAGCCTTAGACTATCATTCTGTTGAATTAGAAACGAATCAGGGAAATTGTTATAGATGTGATCTGTCCCGATTTCAAAGTGTGTATTGTTACCCAAAGAAAGAACAGTGGAACAAAGTCAGTATAGATTCCTATGGACTTGACCTCGTTTGGCCATCCAGATTCGAAGTTCATATAGACCAGGCTTTAGCTGAGGCAAAAATATTAACGAACGCATATTCACAAAATCACTAGACCCCACCTCTCACTACTCTCACAACGCTGCGCGGCTGGCAGAAGAATATAATCGCGCTGCGGATGGCTTACTTCCGCTAATTTTAAAAACCTGCCCCGACAAGTCGGCGCGCATTCTTCACTAGGGCGAGGCACGGGACGCGACCTCGCTCGCCTTAATAAGAAAGGCTATACCAATCTAATGGGCTATGACCCCAGTCCCGAAATGATTGCGGCGGGTAGTTGTACATACTATGGGAGGTTTATGTATTTTGCTGTATATGAACGATCAAATTATGATTGCTTAACTCAAGGAGTACCGGAGAATTTACAAGGTTATTTTCGATTTTTTCCCAATACTTATCGAGTATTTGCAGTAATCTATCATTAGAAAGATTTCCAAGATTTATTTTTAATAACTTGTTTGGCCGTTCTGCGAGTAAATGCATCCGAACAAAATCTTTATCTTTTGTAACCAGAACGCATTCATTTTGATCGCAGTAATCGGCAATATCCTTATCTGTTGTTCTGTCTCCATTCAGGATATTCAAGACAAGAGTGGCATTATGGCCTTTCGACTCAAAAAACTTTGCCAGTCTTCGGGCAATGTGAATATCCAAGATGAAATGCATTCAAGCAACTTGAATAATTTCAGATCCCGATATTAATGAATTGGCATAACGAATGCACTCAAGTAGATCTTCTTTTTCGAGTTCTGGATGGTCTTCTAAGATTTCTTCAAAGGCCATTCCGCTTCCGAGCATATCAAGGACTACCTCAACCGGCCATCTCATCCCACGTACGCATGGTTTTCCGTGGCAAATTTCTGGGTGAATGGTAATGCGGGAAAATCGGTTCATTGCTTACTATAATTGAGGTAACAGACATGTCAATTCATTCTTTGAAATATTGAAGCGGGCAAGCTCTCCGCCTTCTTAAAAAAATTGATCAGCTATCTGCAACCCGGTGCGAGCTCGCATCTACTCTTGAGCTATCCGCTACCATGGCCGGGTTATGAAAGTGAACCCCGGCGGGTTGGGTTCAATTGTTTTTGTAAAACGCTTTTCATTACAGCTGAGCGGATATATGGCCTCTCTGCTTCCCCCCTTCTTTAACTCGATCACGCGCGAATTTCACAGACAGTAGCTTCAAGGAAAAACTAATATTACTTTACATGTGAATTGTGTATAATGCTTTAACTAATGCCAGTAATATGCCGTTTTCTGGGTATAATGATATTTATCAACTATCGTGACCATAACCCACCCCATTTTCATGCCCGGTATCAGGATTTTGAAGCAACAATAGATACAAACAACTTATCAGTTTTAAGTGGCAAATTACCACCACGAGTATTATCTTTAGTGGTAGAATGGTCATCACTGCACCAGCAAGAATTGATTCAGAACTGGGATAGAGCTCGAAATAGAGAGAAGTTGATAGATATTCAACCATTAGTATGAGTATGTTAAAAATTGTAGACGTTAAACATTTAGAAAATTATGAATTACAACTAGTATTTAACGATGAAACCATTGTTATTGTCGATTTAAAGAATGAACTTGATGGGCCAATATTTGCACCGCTGAGGGAATTAAATTATTTTCAGTCAGTCTCTTTAGATGCAGATACAGGAACTATTTCCTGGTCAAATGGGGCAGATTTTGCTCCTGAGTTTCTTAAAGAGTTGGGCAAAGATTCAAAGGTATACCAAGAAGCGCCAGCGCTCTAAATCCCCAAAATAAATTGACCCTGCGCATTTATTACATACTTTGATAGGTGCTGCCCTCTGACCCCACCTCCCACTATTACTCTCACAACGCTGCGCGGCTGGCAGAAGAATATGATCGCGCGGGGGATGGCTTACTTCCCATTATAGAAAAAAACTGCCCCGACAAGTCGGCGCGCATTCTTGACTACGGCTGCGGCACGGGACGCGATCTCGCTCGCCTTAGTAAGAAAGGTTATACCAATCTCATGGGCTATGACCCCAGTACCGAAATGATTGTGGCGGGCAGGGCGAAGTACCCCCAAATAGAAAACTATCTTCATCATGAATTGACCCACATCGCTGCGGCCTCTTTTGATTTATTAATCTGCTCAGCTGTGTTGCAGCATATTGAAGCGGGTAAGCTCTCCGCCTTCTTAAAGAATTTGACCAGCTATCTGCAACCCGGTGCGGGCTGGCTTCTACTCTTGAGCTATCCGTTACAATGGCCGGGTTGTGAAAGCGAACCGCGGCGGGTGGTATTGCATTCACCGGCAGAAGTGCGCCTGGCCTTGCAGCAGCTGGGCTTAAGTGAGCTTTCGTTTAGCACTTCCCAGGATTCTTTGTCCCGAGCGGGAAGGGAGTGGGGGGAGATACCTATTATTTTCTTGTCAGGTGTAGTATTATTGGGATTTGTGTAGTATGGAGTATACGATACGTATTTACCAAGGTGAAAAATATTTGATCGGTTTTTGTGACGAAATTCCTGGAGCGATGAGCCAGGGGTCAAGTTTGGCAGAATTGAGAGAGAATATGCAAGATGCGATTCGATTGATGTTAAAGCCCATTGTCGTTGAAGAATTTGAAGGCCAAAACCCTGTCATAGAAAAGATAGCAATTTAATATTATGAAAGTGTAGTAAGATTTTGTAATAGCTTAAAAGTGAAAAGAAAAGACCTGGAAAAACATTTACGTGAACAAGGATGCAAATTTCTAGAAGAGGGAGGTCGGCATACAAAATGGATAAACGTGAACAATAATAATGTGACAGTTATTCCAAGGCATAATGAGATCGATTCATATTTAGCTCGAGCAATATGCAAACAATTCGGGTAGAAGTTATTAAAAAAAAGTGATTCTAACTGCTATAGTGTCTAGAAAGTGAGGTTTGATTCTATCATTTTAATATTCGATTTTTTACTTTACTCCATGGTTCACCGGCTGTCGGATTATTATCATAATCTCTTAAACGCTCTTGAATAATAGCAGCTTGCCAATCAGAAATGGGAACTGAGTTTTCTTCCTCAACTACACTTTCCCACAGTTCATCAAGCGCTTTGAGGCGTTCATTTAAACTTGCTTGCTTGATTTCCTGAATTGCTTCGGCAAAGCTCATGGGATACTGTAAGCTATTGAAAAGAGGAAGCAAACAGAATTTCCCGCCTCATCGCAGCCGGCTGCGCCTTAGCGACTTCGAAGCCGGTGGCTTCTGTGCCCCGCATCCCACGTCGGCTCGACCAGGTGCTCTGCTCTGCGCTTCCGCCATTTAAGCGACAGGAGGTCGCTAATTTTGCCACCGACAGGATGTCGTCTTTGTGGCATCATGGCTCACGCGCACCTCGACCTCGTGTCTTAGGCCAAAGGGGTAGAGAGGGGTGTTGTGAATAAATTATTTTTCATCATAGCCCCCGGTTTACTTGTCGTGAACGAGGCCGAACGAAATCCGGGGCTATGAAAACGGAATCTGTTTGACTCGATAATAAAGTGACAAAAAATGTAGTTGTGGTAGAATCTGACCCCACCTCTCATTATTACTCTCACAACGCTGCGCGGTTAGCAGATGAATATGATCGCTCGGGGGATGGCTTACTTCTGCTAATTGTAAAAATCTGCCCCGACAAGTCGGCGCGAATTCTTGACTACGGCTGCGGCACGGGCCGCGACCTTGCTCGCCTTAACAAGAAAGGCTATACCAATCTAATGGGCTATGACCCCAGTTCCGAAATGATTGTGGCGGGAAGGGCGAAGTACCCCCAAATAGAAAACTATCTTCACCATGAATTGGCCCACATCGCTGCGGCCTCTTTTGATTTAGTAATCTGCTCAGCTGTGTTGCAGCATATTGAAGCGGGTAAGCTCTCCGCCTTCTTAAAAAATTTGACCAGCTATCTGCATCCCGGTGCGAGCTCGCATCTACTCTTGAGCTATCCGCTGCAATGGCCCGGTTATGAAAAGGAACCGCGGCGGGTTGTATTGCATTCACCGGCAGAGGTGCGCCTGGCCTTGCATCAGCTGGGCTTAAGCGAGCTTTCGTTTTCAACTTCCCGAGATTCTTTGTCCCGAGCGGGAAGGGAGTGGGGATGTATGGTTTGTGGGTATAAGTGAACCTACGATTTGTTACTTTTCGCTTTCTTGAACTGTTTATTTATTCCAGCTTTTCTTGTGATTAATTTTGTATTATGAAATTTTGCAAGTCGTTTAGCGTCTTTTGCGGCGTCTATTAAGGCTTGTGTTGCGCTGTTCTCGAGGGAAGATTCAATTTTCAAATTTTTACTTTTCATGGTCTACCATCCCCTTTTCTAATAATTTAGGCGGTGAGCTTGAATTATCATACACAAAATAGGCATCCACAACATTTTTATACAGGTTCAAATTTTCAAGTCCCTTTTTGAATCTTCTACTTATAGTTTCAGTTGGAATGTTGTGACCTCCTTGTTTAACTCTCTCTTTAACCCTGTTAACTGCAAATTTTATAGATGGAAGTTTCAGGAAAAACAAGATTACAAAATATCCCATAGATTGCCATTGTTTTATTTTTTGCAAATATGTTGAGCCTGATAACGTAGTTTCAAATGCAAATTCGACCTTCTCATTTGCATAGTGCTCCAGGGCTTGAAGGTGTACCCGACCTGCCTGAATTGCCATGCTTTCAGGGGCAAAATGAGCTAACCCTTTGGCTATTTCATCTGCATTTACAAAGCGTGAAATGTTTAGATGATCCGGTAAAAATCTTTTAGCAAAGGTAGTCTTGCCAGCTCCATTTGGGCCAGCAATGATAATAATTCGCTTCCTTTTTGACTCCACCGTTTGCACTATCTTATTGTTTTCAAAAGTTTCAAGCAGAATTTCCCAGCTTCATTGCCACCGGCTGCGCCTTAGCAACTACAAAGCCGTTGGCTTCAGTGCCCCCCAACCCACGTCGGCTTTGCCGACCGGGTGCTCTCCACCCCCCAAGGGGCACTAGACAGGAGGTCGAGCCCATTGGTCGCAAAGGCAAAGCCGGCTGCGATGCGTCAGCCATGATGCCACAAAGACGACATCCTGTCGGTGGCAAAAATAGCGACCTCCTGTCGCTTTAATGGCGGAAGCGAAGTGAGAGGGGGTGTCGTAAATAAATTATTTTTCATCATAGCCCCCGGTTTACTTGTCGTGAACGAGGCCGAACGAAATCCGGGGCTATGAAAACGGAATCTGTTTGACTCGATAATAAAGTGACAAAAAATGTAGTCGTGGTAGAATCTGACCCCACCTCCCACTATTATTCTCACAACGCTGCGCGGTTAGCAGAAGAATATGATCGCGCGGGGGATGGCTTACTTCCGCTAATTGTAAAAATCTGCCCCGACGAGTCGGCGCGAATTCTTGACTACGGCTGCGGCACGGGACGCGACCTGGCCCGCTTGCATGATAGGGGCTATACCAATTTAATGGGCTATGACCCCAGTCCCGAAATGATTGTGGCGGGCAGGGCGAAGTACCCCCAAATAGAAAACTATCTTCACCATGAATTGACCAACATCGCTACGGCCTTTTTTGATTTAATGATCTGCTCAGCTGTGTTGCAGCATATTGAAGCGGGTAAGCTCTCCGCCTTCTTAAAAAAATTGACCAGCTATCTTCGACCCAGTGCGAGCTCGCATCTACTCTTGAGCTATGCAATACAATGGCCAGGTTATGAAAAGGAACCCCGACGAGTTTTTCTGCATTCACCGGCAGAAGTGCGCCTGGCCCTGCATGAGCTGGGCTTAAGCGAGTTTTCGTTTACCACTTCCCAGGATTCTTTGTCCCGAGCGGGAAGGGAGTGGGGGGTAGGGGTTTATGGTACCCCCGCCTCATCGCTGACGGCTGCGCCTTAGCGACTACAAAGCCGGTGGCTTCTGTGCCCCCCAACCCACGTCGGCTTTGCCGACCTGTTGCTCTCCACCCCTAAGGGGCACTAGACAGGAGGTCGAGCCCATTGGTCGCAAAGGCAAAGCCGGCTGCGATGCGTGAGCCAAGATGCCACAAAGACGACATCCTGTCGGTGGCAAAATTAGCGACCTCCCGTCGCTTTAATGGCGGAAGCGAAATGAGAGGGGGAGTCGTACGTGTGATACCCATAATCATTAATAAATCAAAATTAATTTGACTGAGCATGTCTTATTCGACAAATAAATTGTGGCAAAGGAAAAGGAAAGATTACTATTCCCTGACGATTTGCCCTCTGGTAAATTATCTCAAATTTTTAACCATACAACTACCTCATATAAGCTCTATTGGTTCTGGTCTATTCTTGATCTTATCAAGCAAAGGCCCCTAGAAAGCATTTTTACCTTTGACGAAATTATTAGGGGGATGCTTGAAAAGGTTTGGTACCCTTCTGTATATTTTCATTTGAATTTTGGTAAATTGGACCGTTTGTCAGATGTTATTTTCGAAATAAAACATTCCCTTTCATTACCAGATAACGAACTGGAAATTATCAGAAAAATTCAATCTTTTTATGAATCTGGTGCCAAGAACAATGTAAGTAAGGAAATTGAAAAATTTCAGAAGTATGTCCCATTTCGATTATTATCGCCTTGGTTCAGTGGCTTAGATAATGATGATGTTGTGAAATCTGCGAATCAGAGTTTTCAGAATCATTCAAATTTACCTCTATATAGATTTAGAACGAATGATGGTAAAATAGCTGAATCTCAAGCTTCGTCATTTTCTATTGAAATACAACCAAGATGGAAAGCCTTCCTGTTGCAAAATTATATTCTCATTGAAGAGTATACGTTGTGGAACCTAACCGAATACTTGCAGAAAAAGAATCCAAATATTCCAGCAATTCAAAATAAGCTTCGTCGCCCCATTTCACGAAATCTGTCATCTGTTCGAAAGTTCTTTTATCATTATCTAAGTAAACATCCAGCAGAAGCAACTTGTATATATTCCGGCCAATCATTTTCTCTGGATAGTTTTGCTGTTGATCATTTTATACCGTGGAGTTATGTGACTCATGATCAGGTCTGGAATCTTATACCTACAGTTCAAGAGATCAATAGTAAAAAAAGTAATTCACTGCCGGATGCAAGGTTTATTGAACCAATGATTTTAAGGCAAATGAAAGTGAGAGATTTTGCTATAGAAAACCGATACCGGTTTATTGCTGAAGACTTTGATGTGCTAGGGATACCGGACCGCCATTCTAAAGGAAGCGAAGCTGTGTTCAAAGAAAAATTGTCAGACACTTTTTCAACTCAATTGAAAATTGCTCGAAACTCTGGTTTTCCCATTTGGCATTACCCCTAAAACCTCTCAAAAAACTCTGATAGCGAAACATCCAGAGCATCACAAATCTTCTTTAGATTATCAACTCGCAAGTCGGTCGGGTTTTTGCCTTCTAATAATTGAATGTGTTTATAGTCAATGCCACTCAATTCAGCCAGTTTTTCCTGAGTCAGGCCGGCTTTCTTCCTTAATAATTTGATTCTGGCACCTACCCAGAGTGATGTCTCTGAACCCCTGCTCACCGTAAATATACGGTAATCATTCTTGACGAAACAATACACCGTAATAATAAGGTGTATGGAGAAAAATGAGAATAAAGCTAAGCAAGAGTCAAGTCAGGAGATTCATCAGAAAATAGTAGAACGAAAGGATTTTCAAAGAGAGGGTTGGTCTGAAAAGCATCTGGTTCTTGAGCTTTTAGCAAAAGCAGGATTTCTACATCCGTATGAGCCACATACTGTAAACTCGAAGGCTTATGGTGGGCAGTTCTTTTTTCAGCACAGCGATGGTACCAAAGTTGATGTTCTGCTAACGTCTTTTCTGGGGGCTTTTATTTCTGTAAGGTTTTATCAACCTTTGTAAGATGAAAGTCCTAAAAGACCATATTCATCTTTCCACTCGCTACTCCCGCTCGATTCAACTCGAACGAGACATTGACGCGCTTGATATTACCGAAGGCTATATTCCCACGCCCCGCTCGCTATCGGCGCTGCGCCGGGTGCAAGACTCTCTCTTAGAACCTGGGATGGCCAGAGCCTTTACCATTACCGCGGTCTATGGTACCGGCAAGTCGGCTTTCGCTCAATTTCTCGCGACTTTACTCGGGGGGCGGGATGAGAATCGCAAGATCGCCCGTTCGGTGTTGCACGCCTCCCTGCATCGCAGCTCGGGGCCAACTTCTATTGCGACCACCAACGAAAAAATCAAAATTCCGTTTGCCATTGGGGTCGTGGCGGCCTCGCGCGAACCTCTGGTTTTCACAATGCTTGCGGCCTTGCGCTCTGCACTTGAGCGCGGGGTGGGGTTTGAGTCGCAACGCATTCCCGCCCTCGTAAAAGAGTGTGCCGAGACACAGAAAGCCATCCGCACCTCCCATGATTCTCTCGACCGTTTTCATTCCCTTTTAACAGAAATTACGCGAGCCACCGAAGGTGGGCTGGTACTCATTCTCGATGAGTTTGGCAAGAATCTTGAATATGCCGTACAAAATTCAGCAACTGCCGGCTCAGATATTTATCTCTTACAGCAGCTCGCCGAATTGCGCGAGATTGAGGGCAAGCCGGTGGGCCTCATCACCCTGCTGCACCAGTCATTCACAGAGTATGGCGATGACCTCACCCGCGAGCAGCGCGCCGAGTGGGCCAAGATTCAAGGCCGTTTCGAAGACCTGCCCCTGCAGGAGTCTGAGCTCAATGCCCTGCCGTTATTGGCCGCGGCGATGCGACATGACAAAGAGATTGTGCCGGCACTCAAGCAACGCGCCTCGGTCTGGCACAAGGCTTTTCAGAAACTCTCGGGTGAGCTGCCATCGTTTGCCTCACTCTCTGAGCGCATCTTGGCTGGCCTTTTACCCCTGCATCCGGTGACCGCGCGTCTGTTGCCCGCACTCTCGGCACGGTATGCCCAAAATGAACGATCGGTTTTTACTTTTCTGACTGGGCCGGAGGGATTGGCGTTCCCGCAATTTCTATCTGAATCAAATGTCGCCGATTTGCCAACGTTTCGCCCTGCGCGTCTGTTTGATTATTTTTCAGAATCGATGGGCAGCACGATCTCGATGCAGGCAGGGTACTCACGCTTTCTCGAAGTTCAAGATATCATCAAAGACGCCCAGTTTTTACCGCCCTTGCATCTTGAAATCTTAAAGACCATCGGTACCCTCAATCTGTTGTCGACTTCGGGCGATCTGCGGGCCGGTAAAGAACTGGTGATTCTCTCGGCGATGAATGACCCCGATGATGCTGCCCTGCGCAAAGAGATTGTCGTGGCTCTCGAAGAACTAAAAAAGAAAGGGCTGGTGCATTATCGCGCTGGCGCGGATGAATTTCGGCTCTGGCATGGCACCCTGTTTGATGTCGATGAAGGCATCAAGAAAGAGCGGGCCCGGGGAAACCTGGCGACGAGTGCCATTCTCAATGAAAAGTTCCCCTTTGCCCCGGTTGTTGCCCAGCGTCACAGCTTTCAGACCGGCACCCTGCGCTATTTCTTTCGCATCTTCTGGGATGGCACAACTCAACCGTTCTCAGAACTTAAAGACGCACTCGAAGAAGAGAAAATGTGCGACGGCTTTGTGGTCTATTCGCTGAACCCTGAGAAAGAAATTCATAATGAAAATAATTTTTATCTGGCGGATGGACGGCCGGTGGTACTCATTACCAGCAAAGATGTAGGCAAGCTCAATCATGAACTGGAACACTATGCCTCATTAGTTCGCCTAGCCGAAGAAAATGTCGACCTGCGACGCGACAAGCTCGCCCTGCGGGAAGTAAATGCCCGCCTGCGCATCTCTGAAGAGGCGATTCATTCTCTGCTCGCCAAAGTCTATGATTTGGCCAGCCGTGGGGTCGAAGCCAATATGTTTTTTCTGTTTGATAAACAAGAAGCCCTTAGTGATCTCGATAAAAAATCAAAAGCTAAAAATGGTAATGACAAAAATACCAGAAAGTATATTGAAAAAAGAGGGCTCGGTGCGCTGCTCTCCTATGTCTGTGATGCGGCCTATAACCTGAATTATAACAAACCCGGCAAAAATAAACAGTTTCATTATTCCCTCAAAAATGAACTGATAAATCGGCGTGAGATCGGCTCGGGTATTTCAAAAGCCATTCGACTTTTAGCAGAGGCCATGCTCAAAAATCCCCAGGCCGAGAACTTTGGTCTCGAAGGCAATGGGCCCGAGGTAACCATTT
>JAGRNJ010000063.1 GCA_020440825.1 Leptospiraceae bacterium
TAGATATATTGTATAACGTACAAGTCCCAAAGCCTGGTGCGTAAGTTTTTCAAGATGTTTTCCTGAAAATAATTTATAATTTTGTAATTTTAGATCGGTAATCCATCCGCCTTTTCTCGTATGCAGATTAGATTTTATCCAGTCTGTTAATGTCTTCAGGCCTTTAAGAATTGTTATCCAGATTGCAAGAGTGATAACTGAATATAAAATTCCTTTGAAAACTCCTGCTGCAATTTCCGATATATTTCCCGGGAACTGATTTAGTGAAAACCGTACTGCAAGATATATAATCAAAAGTGAAAGACCAAGATGCACAAGCCCGCGCGCTTTATTAGCAGCTTTCCATAGTGTGCGGGTTTTAATGATCTTTCTGTCTTGAAACTCGATGGAGCCTTTAGACAAAATAGATGCTGCACGCAACTTAATTTTGAACCGGTGGAATCCTTTGCGTAAAAAAGAAATCAGAATTATTGCTAGAATCAAAAAAGTAAATATTATCCCCGATTTAATTGCGTATTCTTTGTAGGGCAGCCAGAATTCGAGAGAAAAAAATGGAGGGGCTTCTGGTTCTATGAATTGAATATCTTTTGCAGACTCTAATTCTTTATTGATTTCATTTTTAGAAGGGGTATTTTCCTGTTCCAGGTTTCTTGTTTCTTCGCCGAAGGTTTTTTTCCCTTCGGTTAATTGCTCACTGGTTTTATTTTCAGTACCAGGAACAATAACAGGGGTTTCCGTCTGGGAATAGACAGAGAAAGTAGAACCCATTGCATTAAAAAAAAGAATAGATGTGATAACGTTCGAAAAACAAAATCTCGCAAACTTTCTGATGCGTCTCTTTGGCATAAACCAGATTTCAGAATTCAGTTGGCCAGTCGATGCAGATTAGTATCTGGTGATTTTGAGTTTTATTCATAGAGAATCGACAGAATCATGAAAGACTGGTAAAACTATTTAACGTGCATATATTTTTCAATGCCAATATATCAACATCTGAGGCAAAGAAACGTTTTAACCAGTCGTACAAAACTTCACGGGAATGCCATCGATAGTTGATGTTTTATGAAAATAAATTGACATTTCGGTGACGAAGCAAGAAAAGCTTGGCCATGAAAAAGCTCATTCTGTTTGTAATCACATTGATCGGTCTGTCTATTACAGAGTTATTACTTTGTAACTATACAATTGAAAATCCCGATAAATTCAATACCAATGTTGAGCTTGATCTGCTTTATGCGTTTGAGAATCAGTCGAGCATTGAATTTATAGAAGGCTGTTTTCGAATTTTACCTGACCCAAATCACCGGCGTAAAAAATCGTTTAACAACGGAACCCCTCTACTAATATCTTTAGGTCACCAGCACAGTGATTGGCAGGAAAAAATTGTACCATGGTTAATCAGTCGCGGAGCGGATGTAAATGCGGTGGATGATCATGGCGACTCAGTTTTAATGAATGCTGGTTTGAATGCTTCTGCGACTACAGTTAAAACTTTATTGAATGCCGGCGCGAAGGTAGCATATGCCTCCCGTAAAAAAGTAACCGCCCTGCATTATGCTGCCCAGGGGAACTGTGAGGTAATACCGCTACTGGTGAAAGCAGGGGCAGATATCAATGCCAGGGATCAAGACGGGAATACTCCCTTGATGCACGCGGTGACAACCCGGCAGAAAACCTGTGTACAGACATTACTGAAATCAGGAGCGGATACAAATATAACGGACAACGAAAACGCCACCCCGTTGATAGTGATTTCTGAAAGAGGTTCAGGTTTGTATGTCAGCAATACTCCCGAAACCCGATTTGAAATATTACAATTACTGTTAGCCCATAAAGCAGACGTCAATAAAACGGATAAATATGGAGAATCTGCTTTAATGAGAGCCAGTTGGTTCGAAGAAGAAAAATCATTGGCTCTTTTGTTACAGGCAGGTGCCGATGTCTCTCTGAAAAACAACAAAGGCAAAACAGCCTTAGATATGGCAAAGCATAAAAATAACGCCAGAATTGTGAAGTTACTGACAAAATAGATTTAAATTTCCTCGAGTGAGGCAGGTATTAGCTGAATTCATATAATACTTTTTGATATAGTATCGTTATTAATTCGTTTCAATACATCTGGTATCTAAAACTTGAACGATTTGAAAAGGACGGATTTATACAGCAACTTTTGACTTTGCTCAATATTTTTCGTCTTGATTTTTGCGGTATGTTAGGCCAACGCAATATGCCTTGACGCTAAATTCTACTGCTCAACACAGATGATTTGGCGGGTATTAAAACAAGGCATGCTACCAGATGTAATGAAACCAGAATCCACCGAATTTGCGTTGCCGTGGAACCCTGAACTTGAATTACTAGTCCAATTCGTACAGTTTCCTCCGGATGTCCAATTGCTTTGTAAGCCTGTCCAGATAAGCGTGCCAGTAGTATGAACAGGATTTTGTAAGGGGAACGGAAAAATCCCGTGTTCATTTGTTTGACCAATTGGTGTCGTATTATCAGTTCTGACATAGGTTCTAAATGGACTCAAAATCCAATTAATCTGTTGGGCGATACCAACGGGACTGCCAGTACAATTGGCATTTGTACAGGCGACTCGCTGGCTTGCCCCAGTTAACATTGCTTTTGAGCTGGTAACACCTACGGGGTTTGCTGAATTACAACGGGAGTCAGCCCCTGAAACACCACTGAGAAAGCCGTCTGTAGCGGTACCGGTCAAAAATATTATCTTGTTCGGTTGTTGCACCAATGCAATAATTTCATCTTGAGACAAGGCCCTATTGTAAATTTGCAGGTCATCAATGCTCCCATCAAACTGATGGAAAGGGCCGATACGGCCAATATTAATCGGGCCAGTTGGGGTATTCATGGCGTCCATATTGACCCCACTGCCAGAAACATTACTCCCATTCACATATAATTTTCCTGTGGTAGTTGCCCCAACGGTGCTGGTTGTCATGCATATATGCATCCAGGTATTATAATTGAAAAATGTATTATTAGTGAAAGTGTTACCCCAGGTGCCACCATAGGACCAGGGAGTACCGTCAACTGTTGAACCAATTAGATTACCAAGATTATTGCTTCGATTTCCTATAGATAATGCAACTCTTATGCCGCCTCCACCATTTGAATTCATCCAGGCACATAAAGTTCTATCTGTGGAACCAGCGGGAAGTAGTAAATTCGTATTCGGATTTTCAAGGTAATTGTCTGTGCCATTGAAAGTATAGGCGTCATCTTCATTTTTGAAGCGCCCACCATCAATTGTATGTGTCGCCGTACCGCCTGTCAAATGCTGCGCCCATCCGCTGACATCTTTATATGTGTCGGATGCACCGCCGCCATTGTCGGTAAAATCGTATGCAGCTACTAACCCACGGGGAATGCGCACTGCCAGTTGGCGAACCTGATCTGGGGTTAGGGCAGTATTGTAGATGCGCACGTCGTCTATGGCTCCATTGAGAAATTTATTCGTTTGAGTGGGATGTTCACCTATTTTTAGAATGCTTGATGCTGATGTGACCAAATTGACAGTTGTTGAAGTTGAGGTTGTTCTTTTTCCATTTTGGTATAACCAAACATCACTACCGTCATATGTTCCACATAAATGCGTCCAAGCATTTAGATGTACTTTGTTTCCCAGTTTTGAAGCTCCTGCAGGGCTGTAATTATATCCAGGACGACCATCGCTACTGATTATTAATGCCTGAGCATCATTGGTTAGATTTGCCCCATAGCCTAATACACCAGCATAACTTTGAGCCGAAGAAGGATAATTATTTATCTTTATCCACGCACAAATTGTACGGGGATGGTTTCCCGTGGGTAGCCCAGAAACCGCTGTCGATGTAAATTGCGAGTCGGATGAGGCTGCATCAAATGATTTTGCAGAATTCGATAGCCCGTCTTTTCCATTTGCCGGGGAAAAACTGCCCCCTGAAAAAGAAGCAACCAATGCTCCGAAATCATTGTTTGAAGCATTTACACCTGTGTTATAGAATGTGTGGTGCACTAAAAGTCCGCTGGGTAAATCAGGATAGCTGTCCCCTATTTGAGCCGGGTCGGCATCGCGGGCCAATTCAATAATTTCGCCTTCGTTCAAAGCCCTTGAATAAAAACGCACATCGGCAATCTGGCCGGTGAAGAATGTATTTGCAGCATTCGTACTCGCATCATTGCCACGGCCAATAGTCAAAACGTCAGATGCATTAAAAGCTGTACCCGCCCCTCTCGAACTATTGGCAGTCATATCTTTCCCGTTGACAAATATCTGGCCACCGGGATGATCATTGTTTGATTGATTTTGAACATAGACTAGAGAATACCATCTATTGCTTTTAATAACTCCGGGAGCTGTTAAGGCTACGAGACGCCCAGAGCCGCCGGCGTCATAGATGACCATCAAAACAGAACCATCTTGTAAGATTCGCCACCAGAATTCATAAGGGCCATTTTCTATGGGCGATCCCGGTTGATCACCGAGAATAGAATTAATATTTGTCATATCTGTAACACGAATATATGCTGAAAATGTCATTTGATTTACGGCTAGATTTATATCTTTTGTATGAATATGGCTTGATCCCGCTAAAGAAATTAGAGCAGAACCTGAAGTCTCACTAAACCTGCCGGTAGAATAACTTACCGTGCCAGATAATGTGCCCGCACTCACACTGCTCGGCTCGCTGCCATAGTCTTGGATATTACCGGCCAATGGCCAGTAGCCTTCGAGGCCTGAATCGATTATGCGGGAAATTCTGGCATTTATTCCCTGATTCGCTACATATAAACGGCAGCCGTCAGTCGCTATGCCAAATGGAAAAGGCAGCTGGGATGCTGCACCTGTACCAACAATATACCCGCTTGAACCACCGTTACCAGTGATTGTAGTGACTTGAGATTTTTGAATATTCAGACGCCGTACACGGTGACCATTGAGTTCTGTGATATATAAATTTGCCACACCGTCATAGGTTAGACCCATGACAGTATTAAATCTGGCACTGGCGAATGGGCCATCAATAAAACCAGAGGTTGTTGAGCCTGTAATCAGGCTGGCAGTGCCGCCGGTTTTAGGTGCAGAATACACTCCATGAGAAATACCGATATAAAAATTGTTACCTGCAAGTTCCAGATCATCAGGGGTAGAGCTCATTCCGGTGACCAGGGTGGTTTGCACCAGAGTCTGCAGATTTAATGACTTTACAGTTGTACCATCAATGAAGTAAAGATTATTATTCTCAATTACCAGACCACGGGGTGCAGTAAGACCCGAGACCAGCTCTGTGTAATCGGTCGTTGTCGAGCTGGCAAGGCTTGTTTTATAAATTGCCTTGGTAGTGCCCCCATCAACTGAAAAGTACAGATTATTGCCATCACTTGTGACAGAATATACAACCTGTCCCACTGGCATACTTCTGAAAACCGAAGGAGTTACAAGGCCACTTGTAACCGCAGTTCTTGATATAATATTTACCCCGGTTGGGTGGCCGGCAATGTATAAATTACTATGGGCAACAGTAATATCCCGATACGAAGCAGTTGCATTATCTGATCCCGCTTGCAGGGTTCCTCTGTACAGATGATAATTCATGCGTGCGGCCGGCAGATCTCGGTGCTGGCCGGCCACATAATAGCCCGGGCTGCAGTCGACGTGGATCTGGGTTAATCCTTCACCTAATGTTTTCTTTTGAATTTCGCGAATCGCGCATACCTGACCACCGGGGTTTGAGGTAATTGCCAGGCGGTATACAACACTGGCACTGTGATAAAATCTGGTTGATGTTACATTGCTCGCTAAAGTTATGTTGTCGTCTCTGATCAGGTTCGCACCATCATACACTTGCACATTGACACCAACATTGCCGCCCCCTGTTATTGTGCCTGCAATAATTTCAAAAGCTGTGGGTGAAAGATTAATCTCACCCGGCAATGCGGTTGTATTCCCCGCCGCATCTATGGCCCGCACCCGATAATAGTAAGTGGTGCCTGCAGATACCGAATCAATATATGAACTGCCCCCAATATTTGACGCATGGGGCCCGAAGGTAGCACATGTGCCTGCGGATGTTGAGCGGCATATCTCATACGTCACTGCAGAGAAATCACTGGCCGGTGACCAGGTCAATTGTACTTGCGTACTAGAGAGAAAGCTGCCGGTAAAGCTGCCATTGAACACAGGTGCGGTATTGTCTCTGGTCAGGGTAAACTGGGTGCGTGCGAAATTTGTAGCGCTTGCGTTTGAGGCACAGATGGTAAAAACCTGTGAACTTAAATTTGTTATGGAGGCTCCGAGGTTTGTCACATTGATGGGGCCTGAAACCGTTCCGTTGGCAAACGAACCGCCCCCGGTGCAGCCGCCATTGGTGGTGATGTTGCCGGCATGCACATACCAGTTGACCCCGCTCACCGAACTGGTAAAGGTAAGACTGGCAGTGTTGGTTGTAACTGAACTCAACGTCGTAGGGGTGAGTGAGGTGATCACAACCTCTGGTAAACTGTTGTCGATTGTATAGGTTTCAGAGAGTACGGCGGATGGATTTCCTGCCTGGTCAACACACCTTACCTTGAGGTTGGTCGTTACCGGGGTACCGGTGGTTGATGGGGTTGCCCATGCACTGGAGTACAGAGTGCCACTGGTTATATTGCGTGCAAGATCAAATGTCGGGTCGGCGGGAATGCCGCTGCTCTCAGAATAGGCAATCTTGTCAGGAATATTGCCGCAGGTAAATGTAACTGATTGTGGGTTGCGATAAGCACCGCCGCCCGGAAAAGCTGAGACCACCGGCGGGGTATTATCAATGACTACTGTTATTTCTCTTGAGCGGGTCTGGTTAATATTTGTATTTCGCACACACAGTTTCAAAGAGTAATTACCCTCGCCCAAAGCAGAAAAATCCCAGGTTTTGCCGGTATCGCCTAATGTTAACGATAGTCTATTGTCAAAACCGGCAGTCAGAGTTGCTGACGTGCCATTGACGATCATGCCGGCCGTCAAGAAGCTGTTGCTACCATCAAAACAAGCCGTTGCCGATGCCGCAGCCTGAATCTTGACCATATAGTTGTTATTCACATCTTCTGTAATGTTATGCCAATACTCAATTGTATACGGGTTCGCCCCGTTGTGAATGGCATTCGACACATAGATTGTAGAACCCGTATTTGTGGGAATACCTCCCGATACCGCCCCGGTAAATTGTACTGTATCGGTAAAACTGCCGTCGGTACGCAACTGGGCACCAGTGAAGTCTTTGAGTGCAAATGTGAAGAGAATGGGGCCATCCGACAAATCACCAATACCATTATTAGGAATAATCGTATCATCGAATTTTATGAGTACAGTGTAATCGGCAATTTCTTCGACCGATGTAATCGAGAGGCCTGCGCCAGTCGCACCCGAACCTGATATCGTGTATAATGACGAGCTGGTCATGTTGCGCATTTTTTCAGAGAAGACCACTTTTAAGGCATAGAGCTGGCTGGTACCCTCACCATTACCCAGGGCCGTACCGGCGAGATATTCGGCCTCGTTGCGATAACCCAAAGCTGAGACAACATAGGGACGGGTGACATCTGAAACGAAACAATCGGCTGTGGGGTTAAGACAGTTGTTATTTTTTTCTGGTTTTAAAAGACTGCAGGAAGATACGAGAAGACTGAAACTGCATAATGCTGTTACCAACGCAATTTTACAAATTTTGCGCTTCATTGAGCTACATAGATGATTTATCGTGGTTTGTCAAGTTAAAGATTGTTGGGAAATTAACCGAAATCGATCGGGAAGACAATCTTAAGATTGTACATCGTTCCCGAAAATTTTTCATCTAGGCTGCCGCCGATTTTGCGAATGCGATGCTCTAGATTGCTTCTGCCAAACCCTGAAAAGGTCTTTTGATCAGAGACTTCACTTTGCAGAGAAATAAAGATGTATTTCTGAACAGCCTGAATGGTCCATTCTGCTTTTCCTTTTCCGTATTTTAAATTGTTGGTCGTTATTTCCTGCAAGATGCTGCAAAGCTCGAGTTTTATAGATTCATTAAATTTATGGGATTCTTCGAAAGCCTGTACCATGTCGCGGGTTTGATGGGAAATCGTTAACTCGAGTTCTATACCTGCATTCTGGTAGCGTCGAAGCAAAATAAGATTTATACCGGCGATAAAGTCTTGCATCATCAGGTTCAAGTCTTCAATGAACAGAATCTGGTTTCGCATTGCCAGAATGGATGAGTCGACAGTCTTTTGTAAATACGAGATAATCTTATCATTGGGCAAAGAAGTGACTTGATTATTTTCTCTTAACTTACTCAGGCCAAGTTTAAGATCTGTCAAACTGCCACCCAGGTTATCGTGCAAATCTCTTTCAATTTTTTTTCTTTGATCTTCTAACTGTTTGCGGTTGTTCTGCAATCTTACCAGCAGTTCGTTGTTATGTTTTTCAATTCTGGAATGCTTTTGTGCGATTGCCGAAGCCTGAAACAGAGCGAAGAGTGCAAAGCCAACCGATAAATAACTGCCTGCGAGTTTATCATTCTGGTAGAGATAAATTGAATAACCTGTCAGAGCTAAAAGGCAAAGTAACCCTGCAATCAACAACAGTGAGCCTGAAAAACCTTTACTGAACGCTTTAATTGTACTGGCAATGGATACAAGTGCTACAGATATACCCACGCCGGCATAATAAAAAATATTCCATCTGGTTATGTAAACAACCGGTGCTAATAAACCAAACATGAAAACGATTGAAACTACTGTAAAAAATCTGTAGACATTTTTGTTTACAGAATCGGGATACAGATTCGAAATGAACAGAAGAATCATGGGGCTTAAACAGTATGCAGAGAAAGAAGCAATTCTTGCATGCCAGGTCAACGGAACTTCTGGCATTATCAGAATGATAGACTGCTCGCCCATGAAAAATGCCATTAAAAAATAAATAAATGACAACAGACTGAAATAAAGATATGCCTTATCGCGACGACCTAAAATATAAATCGCAAAATGAAACAGACTGACAGTGAAAATGATGCCGATAGCGAACAAGTCTAAACCGGAATAAAAATAGCTTTTCTTGAGAAGAGTTTGAGCTTCACCAATTTCGATAGTGCCGCGAAGACCACCTTTGTTTATGGTGAAATTTGTGACCTGCACTATAATATGATATTTTTCAGAATCATTAGGAAAAAAAGCGAGAATCGAGACTCTCTGGGGTACCGATAAATCTTTTTTTTCGGCCACCTGGCCCGTGGCGGCGATTTGCCGACCGTTGATAAAAACTTTACTCGAACTTAGTGGTGCAGGTATTCTAATTGCCAACTCTGGAAAATCAGAAATAATTTTTATTTCTGACGAGTAGGTCGCATATCCGAAAGAAGGAAAGAAGCCTTCACTGCCTTTTATTTTATTCCAAATAGTAGCAGTTTCAATTTGAATGGGGGTCAGGTCAGCAGGTTCGTTGACATCTTTAGGCGTTAACAATTTCTGCCAGTAAAAATTCCACGGGATGTCATTCAGTTTGATGATTGGTGTATCTTGATTAATTTGAAAATCAGGATCTGAGGGCGCCAGTGTTGAATGTAATGGAAAACTGAAGACAAGAAAGAAAAGTAATGCGAGAGACCGGGTCATCATCTTGTTGATGAATGAGAATTTTGTTCCGGGGCCAGAACTTTACCCACCAATTGAGCGCGATTATTGACGTTCAATTTCTTATAAATATCTTTGACGTATCCGTTGATTGTTAAGGGACTCAAATTCAGGTGTTTGGCAACCTGGGGTACAGACTTGCCTGACACCATGAGATCGAGCACTTCCTGTAATCGATTTGAAAGTCCAAAATCAGTTTTTGTTTTCTTTTTTAAACGAATAGAATTCAGTACGCGCAATGCTATGGTCGGAGTTATAATCCCTCCGCCACTTTCTACCGTATCTAGAATATTTGCTAATTCCTGGCGTTCAGATTTCAATATATAACCAATGGCTCCCTGTTCAATGGCCTCGAGAATCAATTCATCTGAATTCATGTTCGTGAGTAAAATGCATTTACCCTCAAAACCGCAGGTGTTTAATTCGGCAATGAGTTCAATACCGCTTTTACCGGGCAGTACTATATCAACAAATATTATATCTGGCATGTTTTCGAGTTTTTCCCGCAGAACTTCTTCTGCTGAATGCCAGCATACTACCTTCTTTCCCGGTCGTAATTTTCGCATTTCAACTACAATATCATCTCGAAAAGCAGAATCGTTATCTACAATTCCGTATTCAGTATCAGGGCTTTCTTTTTTGAAATTCAGGTCTTGTATTTTTTCGGGCATGCAATGTTACTGAGGTGAATAAGTTGAAAATGTCAATTTATTATTCAATACAACCCCCTATATAAGGGGGGGTAGAATCAAGATGCACAACGAGCGAAAAAAGTGCAGTACTTCATAGATTCCTAAAAAAACTATTCATGACCAACCTTGAAATAAAAATGTTCCGTGTCAGAGACAGGGCGAGATGAAGGGGTCATCAAATTTGAGCTTGTACATAGCTATAAAAATCTTGCAGTAAACTCTCAATTTGTTCTGTTGAATGACTGTCGAAATTTTCTTCATTCTCAGGGTCTAATTGGCGAATATCCCGATGGTATCGGCTTTGGCAATGTCAGTATTCTTGCAGATGATCGAAAGTCTTTTTTGATTACCGGTACCCAGACCGGGGCGAAACCCGCTTTAGACCAATTTGATTATACGAACGTAACTCAAGTCGATTTTACAAGCCATTCAGTATATAGCGAGGGGCCGCTATTGCCTTCTTCAGAAGCGGTTACCCATGCGATGATTTACCGTTGCAGCCGTGCAAAATCAGTCATCCATATTCATTCTGCCAGACTTTGGCAAAGTTTTCTAAAACTAGCAGGCAGAGAATTTGAAATTGCAATTGTTCCTGAATCTGTGCCTTATGGTACCGTGCAAATGGCAGAAAATGTTGCCATACTTTTGAGTGATTTGCAGGTTTATCACGGTGGTATAATAGTGATGGCCGGTCATGAAGACGGAATTCTTTTTTTTGGAGATTCAATCGATGAGGCGAGAAACCGGTTGCAGTACTGGCGCTCGGTATATTTTCGCGCCCGGGATAGGTAGTCTGACCCTGTTCAAAAGTTGTTTATAGCTCTATAGTAATGCTATTATTCGCTCGGCTTTTTTTTGTAAACTGTGCCAAATACATAATCCCATAGCGGGGATGTAAAGCCATAGTTAGAATGGTGATCTTTATGGTGATGCACCATGTGTTTCTTCTTTATTATCTTAAATATTTTGTTATCAAAAGCAAAGAAATGTGAGGCAAAATGCAAAAAGTCATAGATTGTATAGCCGGTGATGAAGCCCACAAAGAAAGGCAATGCATCCGCCCCCATCAATGCTCTTGCTGCAAAATAAATACCCGTTGAAACAGGAATGCTTACTGCCGGGGGCATGACCAGTCGACTTGCGTCATTCATCGCCTCATGGTGAATGCCATGGGTATAGAAATAAACTTTCTTTAGAAATTCATTGGTCATTGGCGGGTGAAACAGAAAACGATGCAAGGTATATTCTATGATCGTCCAGAAGAACAACCCTAAAACAGCAAGGTAGGCAAACTTAAGAACGGGGATCGAGTAAAAATAGAAGGATGCAAAACTGCAAAATAAAATGACCGGTATGAAAATATAGAAGGGTACTAAGGGATGTACATATGAAAATTTCTCCAGAAAATCACTTTTGAACATTCTTATACGGTACTGATGGCTTTGGGCAACCGCTTCTTTGATAGTGAGTCCTTTTTTTCCCATAATTCTCCTAAATAATATCAAGATTTACGCTTACAAGCCATAAAAAGGATTAATTTTTTGGTGTGAGGGCCGCCAAAGATAATTTGGCCATGAATAGGAAATGCGGGAACTGCAATAATTGAAGCCATGAACCGATCTTACGATGGTAACCCTAATTTATGATTTACGGGTACTCGAGATCGAGCAAAACCTTCAATTCACTTCCCAGATTTCAACTTCGCGTTCTCGACCTTTGAGGCGACGGCTTTCTTTGAAGACCACAAAATCTTTACTCTCTTTTAAGGCAGCAACAGTTTCACCGGTGGTCAAAATTGTACTTGCCGATTCTTTGGTCAATGATTCGACGCGCGAGGCTACATTCACCGCATCTGAAATTACGGTTGTTTCCATTCTTTGAGATTCACCGAGGGTGCCCAGAATGAGAGAGCCATAATGTATACCAATGCCTATTTGCAGCGCAGGCCATCCGCCCTGGTTTACTATTTCATTATTGAATTCATCTCTGGCCAGCAGCATTTCCCGGGCCGCCCGAATCGCATCATCGGGTTTTTCAGGAAATAGAGCCATCACAGCATCGCCAATGAATTTATCAATAAAACCGCCATTGTTGCGAATGAGGGGGCCGATTTTTTCAAGATACAAATTGAGATACTTGAAATTATCACGGGCAGAAAAGCGCTCTGAAATCGTTGTGAATGAACGTATATCTGAAAAGAGAACGGTCATTTCTTTTTGAACCGCATCGCCCAGGTTCACTCTCGTTATATCTTCTTTATTCAAAAAGTTCAGAAATTCAGATGGTACAAATCTGGCGAAAGATTCATTGAGGTTGCGTTCGCGCAAGAGGGCTTTTTCTTTTTCCAGCTCTCTCTCTTTTTTCATAATGTTAATTCTGTCACCCAATGCAAGAGAAAGTAGAAGTACTTCGAGAGCAGAGCCTATCTGGGCAGAATAAGAAGTGGCAAAGTTAAATGGTAAAAATCCGAAATTTCTTAAGCCTATGACGAAGATACCCAATATGAGAGCGAAAAAAGCCAGAAAGAGAAAACGGGCTGCCTTGTACCCTTTTAAGTATAAAACTCCTGAGCTGACCGCAATAAAAATTGAGCCCAACATTCCAGTAAAAACACCGATTTGTACCATTAGGCGGTAAGGGCCTACCCATGATGCTACTGCAGTACAAAATGAAAAGATTATAATACCGATAATTATTTTATCGATGAGAGGCGCATTCTTATCAGTGCCCAGAAAGTTTCGCAGAAAAAGCATTGAGAAAAAAACTGAAAAAAGGATAGACGAAGGCAAAAGTTTATTTGCAAAATAAGGATTCTCTGGCAGAATAAACTGGTTTAAGAATCCCCAGATACCCGCCTGCAGTAGAATAAAAAAAAGAATGTAACCGCAATAGTAGAGGTAGCTGCGGTCTTTTACTGACCAGTAAAGAAACAGGTTGTATAGAATCATCACTGCCATAAAACCGAAATAAAACCCAAAGGCGAGTGATTCAAGATGGTCCTGATTAGAATAATGATCTTCACTCATGATTGTGACTGGCAACAGCATGCTGCCGCTGCTTTCAAACCGAAACAGGAAATCTCTTTTTTGTTGAGCAGGTACATTGACTCGAAAAATAAAATTTCTGTGATTAGCCAAACGGGAAGAAAGCGGATGGTTTCTGCCTGTCGTCGATATCAGTTGCAGGTTTTTAGTGTTGCGATCAAAAGAGTACAGCACGATATCATCGATAAGTGAAACCAGTTTTATTACTATTTTGATATTCTCACTATCAGAATTTGTCAGTGAAAATTTCATCCAATATGCAGATTTTGTATAACCATAACTGGGCTTATCATTGATTTCTGGTTTGAAGCATTTATTGACGATCGATAATTCAGGCTCAATAAATACCTGTTCTGGTCTTATTCTGTGTTCTTTATCTTCGCACACAGAGATATAGCCCCCCAAGGACTGGCTGAAATTTTCTGCTTGAATTTTTATTTCTGCAAATAGTGAAACATTAGCGCAGAGAAAAAGAAAAAAATATACAGCCCTGTATCTCATTCTCTAACGTTTATCATTGAACCTGATCATTTTCAACAAATTCATTATTTTCAGATCTTTATGCATCATCTTCTGCAAACGTGATAAGATAATCATCTGCATTGATAGTAAATGTACTTACTTTAGCAGGGTTAATATAAAAACCCTTTTCTTCATTTTTCTCTTCTGAGAGAAGGCGCAGGCCGAAGGCGGTTTCTCTTCTTTTTATTGCAGCTGCACAGACATCAGCGAAAGTTACTTCTATCGGAAACTCTGGAAAAAATAAAGATGCTTTCTTCAGATAGATTTCACTGCCTGCTTCATCAAACATTTCATCATAAGCATTCAATACTGTGGGATCTTCAGAGGCCTGGGCATATATTTTTGAAACAAATTTATTTGAGATCAGGAAATCCCGAACTCCCATTTGCTGAATCACTTCAATATTCTCAGAGTCAGCCACCTCGGTGATCAATTGTGTTTTTACCTCACTGGCTAATTGTTTGAAGTAATACCTGAATTCCAGAAGAATCGCAATTGTCTCTGAGTCTCGCAGCTCAGAATTACCGCCATCTTGCTTCAATATAATGACATTGTCATATTTTTCAGGGTGTATCGTTTGCAGAAATTCCTGCCCGTATCTGCTTTTCTCTATCAGGTTAATCTGCAAACCTGGATACTTTTCAGCAATATTCTTAATTTCTTCTTTTGCTTTAGAATCTGATTTATTTACGATTACATCAATTGCAGAACCGCCAATTAAATACTGGCTGTATTCATTGACAATAATTGCTGCCTTATGGCTCCAGCCTACAATCAGTTGATTTTCTTTTGACCTGGCAAGTGGCAGTGCCGGTTCTGCATCTGGCAGTTTGTACTCTATGCCTTGCTTCTGGGGATTGATCGTTGAATCATCTTCTGCAATCAATAGGCCTTCCCAATCGTTTTCAAAAACTGTCTCAGGGTTGGGGTTAACAAAGACCTGACCATCTGTGTTTCTGTAGCCGATGAGTGAACTTCGGGGAAAATGGAATATTAAATCTTTGTATTTTTTACCGCCCCAGCCAATCTTTGGTTTATGATAATAGAATTCTGAGCCGTCAAACCCGACCAGTTCATCGTACACATTTACCAGGCCAGATGTGCGTGAGGTCTGCACCATAAGTTTAGCAAGAAGAGAGTTTTCTTCAATGCAATGCACTGATTTTGAGATAGTCTTTGCCAGATTTCGTTTACTTTTTGTGTGCAACTCTGCAATCAAAGGGGGCAGGTTTTCTTCTCCCAGACTTGAAATAACTGCCATAATTGTTTTCAGAACTTTTGAGTCAGAGATTTCTTTTTCTTCTTCAGAATCATCGGCGGGGGAATCATTTAATATGATTACTGATTTTGCTGAATCAATATTTACCTTATCGAGCATACGCTTGCTCGAAGTCAATCCCGAGCGAGTAATGATTCTGCTTGTTTTTCGATCGTCTATGTGGTCTCTGAAAAAGTCATCCATTTCATCTTTCGCATGGTAAGAGAGAACAACAATCGCAGCACTTTTAGTCGATTCATTTGCCATAATGAGTTCTCGAATAATTTCAAGAACCCGCTCAGAGAACCCCAGAATTAAAGTATGATTCTGCTCAATGACGTCGCTTTTACCCTTGCGAAGTTCGTCTAGCTTAGCTTCAAACTGGCTGGTGATAAAAGCGACAAGGCTCGAGAAGAGTACCAGACCCAGCAGAATCGTCAGAATACCTGTGATTTTATTGAAATAATTGTTGTCACTGTCTTCTGCGACCGCACCGGCATCTGAAATCTGCAGAAAAACCCGCCATAATTGAGAGCTGAAATTGATTGGTTCAGCCTCAGGAAAAGCGAGATTTGCAACAAATCGAATGACGCTCATTAAAACAAATGCTGCTAGAAAGAGGGTCATCAGTGCGGCAAATATCGAAAAGCCGCCTTTCGACATGAAGTTATCAAATTTGTATTTCAGTATTCGTGTAAAGCCTGGCTTTTTGTTTTTCATGGTAGACCCTCGATAAAAATTGAGTACGGTCGTCGTTATGCCTGTAAAGAGTTTGTCAAATTTTATTCAGAAGCCTTGATTACTAACTTACTGAAACATTCCCGTAAAACCTGCATTCATGGTTTTTAACATCAGCATATTGTTATTGCCCATCATCATGTTCTGGTTGATTAATTTCATCTCATCAATATCCCGGTTTGTCTTATAAGATTGCACCAGAGTATCTCGAACTTTTGAGTTATTGGCAGCCCAGTCTTTCTGAAATGCAGATTGTTGAACAAACAGAACTTTGTTTCCTGCGCGATTTGACTGTTCATCAAATAATACTGCGCCCATAGAATTTTTTGTGTCAATCGCATAGTAAAATAAAATTGAACTGCCGTCATTAAACTTCATTCTCACCAGGGTTACAGGTTCATTATTGTTTGTTTTGTGCAACTCAACCCCCCAGGTGAACGGCAACTGGGCAGTTGTCTCAGCAGAAAGCTGCATTTGTTTGTTGAGATAAACTTTTTCAATTGTCATTTGTCCGCGGCCATTGTTAGAAAATTCATTGGTGTATACATTTAATGAATAGCTTCTCGATGGGCCGGCTTCCATCCGCACAAAAGAACCAACAACTTTCGGGTCAATTTTAAGGTTACGGTCGGATGGATGATTTCGTAAACGATTTGCCGCTTCTGCAAAATAATCGTTAAAGTTTTTTTGACCTGAACTTTTTGTCGGTTTGCCTGATGAAGAGCTAGAAAGCAGCTTGCAGCGTGATTTAGATGTTGTTTCTTTGTCACCATCATCATAATCAATCGAGACGCGGTTGCCGCTTACCGAAGCGATTGTGCCTTTATAATATTTGCCTTTTCCTTTCCAGTTGCAACTGACCTTATCACCAGCTTCAAAAGCAAATACAATACCGGTGGCAAACAACGAGAACAGTATTAACAATAATATAAACTTTAAATTTTTCATTTCACTAGCTCCTTATTCTAAATTGATGATTACCAGAAAGATTATTGAAACCAGAAAGACGCCAGACTGAATTCCCAAAAATTTGTAATCGTACTTTCTTACTTTTTCAAATGATTCTTCATCTTCGGGCTGCGCCCAGTTGGCCGTGATGATAATCTGTATAAGTGAAACAATAATTAAAATGTACGACACGATATAAATCTGGTCCATGAGTACCATATAGCCAATATCTGGCAGATTTGAAGTATAAGACTGTTGCAGAAAAACAGTCGTCAATAGTGCTCCTGCCGGCATCATCACCCGGGCGTCTATATAAGAGGGATGCAATAAAACTGCACCTACATTAGAGAGCATCACAACAAGAAGGGGAAGTAGAAGTTTCCATAGAAAATAACTTACGGGACGCTTTATAGACAGAGAATACAGAAATGTACTGTAGGTCGATTTTTGTTTTTGTATATCGGTATCACCGAAATTCGTCGGGTATGAATTTGATTTGATGATAGAATCGGCCTGAATAATATCCCAGCCGGGAATTTGTAGAGATTCCCGAATGCCTGACTGACTTTGCGTATCTTTTTCGAACTTCAAGGTAGTCTCTTCATGCTCCTGGTTTTCGAGAACGATCTGCAATTTCTGGGTATCAATGGGATATTTTGATAAATCGAATGGCTGGTAGAACCGGCCTTCGACGCGCAGCCACTGGTAATTCGATTTGTCAGATAAGACTTGCGGGGTTTCATAGCCGGGGGTGATGGTCATCCCCCATTTATCAACTGCATTCAGGAATTCAAGTTTTCGAAGCGGATTGATAGACCCCTGCCAGCGAAACCAGATATAAGCATCCAGATAAAATGAATTGCTCGACATATCGAGGTCATAGATGTTCATCAGATAAACCCCGGTCTTTACCGTCTGAATCATTTTTGCCTGATCTTTTGTTTTTTGGGGAACTGCATGAATCGTTACCGTCAAAATCATTAATACGAAAAAACTTGTAAAATATCTTCTCATACTGTTATCCTTAAATTGATATATTGAAAGTTTGTAATTATAAACTCTTTATTAAATAGTTTATGGTTTTGATTTGTGGGAAACAATCTACTATTCCATTGATTTGGTAGTGTCCGGTCAAGTGTGTCTGCCCTCCTGAAGATGTAGATTTGGCATTCTTCTTTTCTTTACTTTTTCATTT